>JAJRSV010000380.1 GCA_024278655.1 Bacteroidota bacterium
GCAATTTCGTACGTGCTTCTCTTTCAGTTTCACGATTACATAGCAAAACAAATTCTTCATCAGGATCCTCATGCAACCAATTATTACGGAAGTAAAGAAGTCGGTGATTTTCTGAAAAAGATAATGCAGCCGGGTGCGAGTGTTGACTGGAGAGAACTGCTTATGACAAGCATCGGAAGCGATATGAGTGCGAAACCAATGCTCGAGTATTTTTCCCCGCTGATGGATTACCTGAAAAAAGTTAACCGCGACAGGTTTTATACGTTACCGGAAAAGTTCGATTCTTCCGAATAAAACCTTGCATATAATACTTATTGAGCCGGTGTAAAATTCATAAAGTCTTGCGCCGGCTTTTCTTTTATCCGCCAGCGATTTGCGTTAATCCCACAACCACTCTGTCAGGCAAAAAAATACAAATATTTTTTCCGAAGACTGTTTACTTTAACTTGCTTCATTACTTGATTTTACGGAGAATTCTCAAATCAGTCTCATTTTAATACCAGCCCGGAATTTGAAAATATCGTTCATTAATTCTATTTTGTTTAGCTTTTTTTGGGCTTCTGCTTAAACTATTTATTCATTGCGGAGATAGGAGAACTAATTCAGGTTACAGTGAACAGGATAATTACACGATTTTCGTTTTTATTAATTTTACTCGCGTTAACCAATTCCTGTACAGATTACGAAAAGCTTCAATTCAATTTTGAAAAAGTATCCGAGTCTGTTAACGGGGTTCTTATTTCGGTTTCACTTACCGGCGATGCCGAAATAGTATGCGACGGCGAAATAAAATATAAAGACCGTACTCTTAAAAAATTTAAGCTGAAAAGTTTCGACTTTGCCAACCCCTTTAAATTAGCAATAGATTATTCCGACTTTCCCGACCTTGCAGTTGAACTTGCAACCGATTTCGTTTTAAATCATTCGCCGAAATTAAAAGTTCTTATCACTAATAAAGAAAAAGAGTTTTATAAAACAAGCAGCATCTCCCTGCAACCAAAGGTTCCTCCGATCGCAACCGGCATAAAACTCCGTACAAAAAAAATTGCAGCCCGTATTCCGGTGGGTTTCAGCCAGGCGCTTGATGATGCACAGAGCTACCTTGATATCAACGATATTATTGTGGATGATTATAAGCTCAAACAAATTGCAACAGTTGCACTTTTAATTAAGAATAATTCTAAAATATTGTTCTCGGTTGTTCCGGCTGATGTAGTTATTCCCGTTTATAAAGATTTAATGCATATACGGGCAAGTGTGCTGGTAGATGACGTTAAGCACAATCCATTCCTGCTGCTTTACCCTTCGCTTGATAACAACTACTACGAGGGACCAAACCTGTATCAGTTGGCAAAGAAGTATTACAGCGACGGGGAAACCCCAAAAGGATTCAGAATAAAACCGTATAAAGATAAATACATTTTGGAAAGAGACTTTGAAACGGCAGACCTTAAGGGAGATTACGACCTTTACCTTTCGGTTGCCGACGATGATAATAATTTTTTCTTTTACAACCTCGGTATGCTTATCTTCGATAATGTTGCACCGAGATTCGAAGAATGGGATTTCGGCGAATACAACTTCGGCGGGAATGAATTGTACGAAGGAAAAGTTTATCTGGATTATAAGGTTGCCGGAAACAGAAATCCTTACGACGTTATATTTTCCGGTAAAGTCTTCGGCGATGTTAAAAAGATTTATGTGAACTTTAGAAGAGTAGAGTTTAAAACCAATAAGGATTTACTGTTCACACAAAAAATTTATATATATAAAGGATATAAAGATATTTACATTCGCTTGATTGATAACGTTGGCAATATAGGAGATTATGTTCTGCCTGTTATTGCACCTGAGTAGTCATTTTGTAATAATTACTTTTTCTGTTTTATTTTAATAATACAACAAACCACCTTTTCACTTTCCGCTTATAAACAAAAACAGATTGCACAAGATTTTAAATACGGTTTGAAAGTAGTATTTTTGCATAAACTTAATTGAGCTATGATAGAAATAATAGATTTACATAAAAGTTTCGGCAGTAACCACGTGTTAAGGGGAATTAACCTGACGATAGATACAGGAGAAACGATTGTAATTATCGGCAGAAGCGGATGCGGAAAAAGTGTTCTTATAAAACATATAGTGGGACTGCTTATGCCCGATTCCGGTTACGTTTTGGTTGAAGGAATAAGAGTTGATGAATTAAGCACTCAGGATTTGTATAAACTCAGGAGAAAGTTCGGATTCTTGTTCCAGGGAGCAGCACTGTTCGATTCGATGACCGTTGAAGAAAATGTTGCGCTGCCTCTGGTGGAATCGGATAACGGTTATACCCGGAAAGAGATAAATAAAAAGGTTGGCGAAATACTGGAACTTGTCGGCTTACCCGAGACCCGCAACTTAAAACCTGCCGAACTTTCCGGTGGAATGAAAAAGCGCGTTGCTCTGGCAAGAGCATTAATTACCAAGCCCGATTACATTCTTTACGATGAACCCACAACCGGACTTGATCCTATTATGTCCGACTCAATCGATAATCTAATTAAAGAGCTTACGGAAAAATTAAGCGTTACTTCGGTTGTTGTTACGCATGATATGTACAGCGTTAAAAACGTTGCAAATAAAGTAGCAATGATAGATGAGGGGAAAATTCACTTTGTGGGTTCACAAAAAGAGTTGATAAACTCCGATGATCCGATCATTCGCAATTTTATTATGCGAACCGAAAAATAAAAAAGGCGAAGAAAAACTTCTCCGCCTTAATTCAGCTAAGCTTACGTTCAAATTTATCTTCCGAGTGCAAACATAACACCTGCTAATACGGCAAGATGCTGCAAATTGGAACCGCCCGATGTTTCGCCGAAAATATATGAATACGTGAGTTCCATATTCAGTAAAATTGCGCCCGCCATAAAAAAGAACCCGAGGCGCGGAGCCACACCAAATTTCGAGGTGGATGTGCTGCCTTCTTCAGTTTGGGTTTCGCCGAAAAGTGTATATGAGCTTTCATAACTATCTTTTAGTAAATACAGTCCCAAAGCTAATCCCAGATAAGCTCTGAATGCCCCTTTCATATTAAATAGATAATTTAATCCTAAAAGGATAGGAATTTGTGAATGAGTAAAGGATTGGCTGAAACTCTGACCGACACCAAAATCTTTACTGCCAAAACTGATATATCCGCCCGATAATGTTACCATCAGACTATGTGAAAGCATATATGCCAGCAGAACGTGACCCGAAAAACCGGTTCCTGCAAAATTACTGAAATCGGAACCGATGGGGAAAGTAACATCGGCTAAAAGTCCTAATAAAAATAATCCTCTGTTAAACTCCATACTGCCCGGCGTGCTTAACTCCGGAGGGAGTTCAAGTTTAAGATTCGTCTCAAGATTGTGATTACCGAATGTAGTTAATCGTTCCGTTTCGCCCGGCACTTTAAGTTTCATTTGCGCATTAACACTTATTGATGAAACAAAAATAATTGCGAGGAAAATATATATTACTTTCCGCATATGAGCCTCCTGTTATTGTTGATGAAAGAAATCCTTAACCGATTAGTGAACCCAATTGTATTAAAATTCGTTATACCGGCGCTAATATATGGATTACCTTTATGCAAGGCAACATTTAATTAATGAAAATAGATGAGGAGGGCAATCGACGTTATAACTCCCAATGGTTAACCGGTAACTATTGGAGATTTACGCTTAAAAAAAGAGGATTTAAACTATAATATTATATTTATTAACTTATAATTAATATCCTGTTATTATTTGATAGAAAATAACAATGTTCAAAAATAGTTTGGAATTTAGTAATTGAAATTTGAAATTTGTTTCTTGAAACTTGTCTTTTCCGGTTTATCCGGGTTATGGCATTATTCTCGTACCGCAATCCGGATCGGAAAGTTGAGTCGATTCGGTTATGATGGTTTCCTTGCCGCCGTTTTTCACAAAGTTAATTGCGGCTAAAATTTTAGGACCCATGCTCCCCGCTGAAAACTGTCCTTCTTCGTAATACTTTTCCGCTTCGGCAATAGTTATTTTATCAAGTGCTTTCTGATTCGGTTTATGAAAGTTTATATAAACCTTTGGCACATCGGTTAATATGAAAAATGCGTCCGCGCCAATCTCTTTCGCAAGCAATGCCGAAGCAAGGTCTTTATCAATTACCGCTTCAACACCTTGCAGATGTTTTTTTTCATCGCGATAAACAGGCACACCGCCGCCGCCCGCAGCAATAACAATGTTTCCCTTTTTAACAAGATCTTTTATCACTCTTTTGTTTATTATTTCTCTCGGCTGCGGCGAAGGAACAACTCTGCGCCATCCGCGTTTTCTTGGGTCTTCTTTAAACACAAGTTCCGGATTCGATTTCATAAGAAGATCGGCTTCTTCTTTTACGTAAAATGCGCCTACCGGTTTGGTTGGGTCTTCAAATGCGGGGTCATTCTTATCTACAACCACCTGCGTAACCAGTGTAACAACATTCCTTCTTATCTTATATTCGGTAAGAATGTTTTTCATCTGGCGTTCAATCATATAACCTATTCCGCCCTGCGAATCGGCTACGCAAATATCCAGTGGCATTTTAGGAATTTTATACGTCCGGAAGCCGGCATCATTTCTTAACATAATATTACCGACCTGCGGACCGTTGCCGTGGGTAATCACAATGTTGTATCCGTCTTCCAATAACTTTAAAAGATGAATACACGTATCGTAGGTATTTTTCTCCTGCTGCTTTATTGTACCAATCTCGTTCCCCCTTATTAACGCGTTACCTCCCAAAGCAACAACTGCAATCTTTTTGTTCAATACTTAATCCCTTAAATTAGAATAACTTTTTTATTAAAACAGACCTCAAACTTAAAAAGCCGAAATCATAAATAAAAACTTTTAAGCTTTATTTTTATTGCAATAATTCTGCCATTATAAAAATTCAATTGAGTGATAATTATAATATTATTAAGTTTGTCTAAAACTAATGATTATTATTTCCGTATGGATTCACGAAATAAAATAGATCCAGATGAATTATTAAAGCCGAACAACATGTTGCGGCTTTATGCGAGCGGTGCCTTTCCGATGGCTGACGAAAGAACCGGCTCGATAAACTGGTATATGCCCGAGATAAGAGCAATTATTCTGCTTGATAATTACAACATACCGCGCTCTGCAAGAAAAGCAATCGAAAAGAAAAATTTTGAGATAAGGCTGGACACGAATTTTTTAGAAGTTGTAAAGGGCTGCGCCGACAGAGAATCAACCTGGATATCCGGCGAACTTATTAACGCTTACAGAAGATTACATAAGCGCGGTCACGCTCATTCGGTAGAAACATGGCAGAACGGTAAACTTGTCGGCGGATTATATGGCATCACATTCCGCGGAGCGTTCTTAGGTGAGTCGATGTTTTCAAGAGTATCGGAAGCATCGAAAGCGGCACTTATTGCACTACTGAAACATTTGAATGAGAAAGACTACCTTCTGTTGGATGTGCAGTATATGACAGATCATCTTAAAATGTTCGGTGCAGTAGAAATAACTTTCGAAGACTACACAAAACTTCTCCACAAAGCGTACACCAGAGGGTGCGAGTTTTACTGATCGCTAACAATTCACAGGCGGATTATTTCATCAACAGCATCTTGCGAGTTTTATGGTAAACATCTCCCACATTCAGTTCATACAGGTAAACCCCGCTCGGTAAGTTGCCGCCATCGAACTCTACATTATAATTTCCCGGTTCAAGTTCTTCATTTATCAATGTTGCTGCTTCCCTTCCCAATAAATCGTAAACCTTTAACGTTGTAAAACCTTTCTCTGCAATTGAAAACTTTATTACCGTTGATGGATTAAAGGGGTTAGGGTAGTTTTGTTTAAGAGAA
>JAJRSV010000381.1 GCA_024278655.1 Bacteroidota bacterium
AAGACCTTGTAATTGTAAAAACCTTTCTCGGATTAAAATTTCAGGAAGCTATCCTAAAGAAAATTGCAGATGCAAAAAACAATACTTATAGATTAGCAAATCCGGATGAGGAGTCTCAAGGCATTGACGGTTTTATTGGTGATAAACCCGTTTCAATAAAGCCGATGACGTATAAATCTAAAATGGCTTTACCGGAAGAAATCAGTATTGATTTTATTTTTTATAAAAAAAAGAAAAATGAAATTATTATTGAATTCGATTTTTAAATAATTTAATAATTCTCAATTAAATCAGAATAGAATAACAACCTATGTTAGATATAAAATTCATCAGAGAAAACCCGGAATTAGTTAAGCAGGCAATTGCCAATAAGAATGAGAAGGCGGATATTGACAAACT
Source organism: Bacteroidota bacterium (assembly GCA_024278655.1). Classification (GTDB taxonomy): domain Bacteria; phylum Bacteroidota; class Ignavibacteria; order Ignavibacteriales; family Ignavibacteriaceae; genus BMS3ABIN03. The sequence continues at coordinate 400 of JAJRSV010000381.1, forward strand.
GTTAGAGCTTGATGAACAACGCCGCAAGATAATTGTTGAAGCGGAAGAACTTAAAGCAAAAAAGAACAAAGTCTCTGCACAAATACCCCAATTGAAAAAAGCAGGCGAAGATATAAGCGGCTTGCTCGCCGAAATGAAACAGGTAAGCGATGAAGTTACTGCACTTGACAAGAAACTCCGTGAAGTTGAAGAAGAATTGAATCAGATTCTTTACTTCATTCCAAACATGCCGCACGAATCTGTTCCCGTTGGAAAAACCGCAGATGATAATGTTGTTGTAAGAGAATGGGCACCTGAAGGATTTTCATTTGATGAAGATAAAAAGTTTCTGAACCACATCGAGCTTGGTAAAAAGTTGAACATACTCGATTTTGAAAGAGGCGCAAAAGTTTCCGGCTCCGGTTTCCCGGTTTACATAGGCAAAGGCGCTACACTCGAACGTGCACTTATTAATTTTATGCTCGACTATCATTTAAACGAACACAATTATACCGAAGTGTTCCCGCCCTTCCTGGTAAATAAAGAATCGATGAGAGGAACCGGACAGTTGCCGAAGATGGCTGAAGATATGTACTACATTGAAAAAGATGAACTGTATCCCATCCCCACAGCCGAAGTGCCGATAACGAATCTCCATCGTAATGAAATATTGAATGAATCGGAGCTGCCGAAACAATATGTCGGTTACTCTGCTTGTTTCAGAAGAGAAGCTGGCTCTTACGGAAAAGAGGCAAGAGGATTCTTACGTGTTCACCAATTCAACAAAGTCGAGATGGTGAAAATGGTAAAGCCGGAAACATCATACGACGAACTTGAAAAAATTGTTAACGATGCCGAAGATATTTTAAAGGCGTTAAAAATTCCTTACAGAGTTTTGCTCCTTTGCACGGGCGATTTAAGCTTTGCAGCAGCAAAGTGCTACGATTTGGAAACCTGGTCGCCAGCTGAAAACAAATGGCTCGAAGCATCTTCGTGCAGTAACTTCGAAGATTTTCAGGCGCGCAGAGCTAAAATAAGGTTTAAGCGAGAAGGCGAAAAGAAACCGGAATTCGTACACACATTAAACGGTTCCGGGCTTGCAACAAGCCGGCTTATGGTTTCATTATTGGAAAATTATCAGACCGGAGACGGTAAGATTCAGGTGCCTGAAGTCTTGCAGCGTTATACGGGTTTTCAAACCATAGAATAGTTATTTCAGTTATCCCGTTCAAACTATTTACCTTTTAAATTACAAGCATATTTGCAATTTTAATTTTTTATCTTTCCGAACAGCAGATGAAGAATCTTTATACACTTAAAAAATATTTTGTCCGTTACAAAAAGAAACTGTTTTTAGGTTTTCTTTTTATTATTCTTTCCAATGCGGGAACGGTTTACATTCCGCTGCTGCTGAAGGACTCTATTAATGCATTGGAGCAAAACTTAAAACCCGAAGTACTACTTAAGTACGGATTAATGATTGTCGGTTCGGCACTCTTCGCCGGATTTTTCCGCTTTCTGATTCGCGAAACAATAATCGTCGTTTCAAGGGAAATTGAATTCGATTTAAGAAAAGATTTCTGGGCACACATTCAGCGGCTGCCGCTCCGCTACTTTCAAAATAACTCTACCGGAAACATAATGGCACATGCCACAAACGATATAAATGCCGTGCGTATGTTTCTCGGTCCCGCCGTAATGTACTCAATCGATACGATGACACGTTTGCTTATCGTGTTGGTAATTATGCTTTTCTTAAATGTTGAGTTAACGCTTTTTGCTTTAATTCCGCTTCCGCTGCTTTCGCTGTTAGTTTACAAAGTGGGAAAGTTAATTCACGAAAAGTTTACGGTTATACAGGAAAAGTTTTCGCAGTTAACCACAATGGTTCAGGAAAACTTCTCCGGGATAAGAGTTATTAAATCGTACGTGCGCGAAGAAAACGAGATGAAACGATATGCAGAAGAGAGCAAAGATTATTTAAGAAAAAAGATGAACCTTGTAAAAATACAAGCGCTTATAATGCCGATACTTTTTCTCATTACAGGCATATCGACAATAATTGTAATTTGGGCAGGCGGCGTAAAAGTAATTACCGGCGAAATGAACTTAGGCGAGATTACGGCGTTTATAGTTTATCTCGGCATTCTCATCTGGCCTATGATTGCACTCGGCTGGGTAATTAACATTGTGCAGCAGGGCGAAGCAAGCATGAAACGGCTCAATAATATTTTTAATGAACCGTATGAAATTGAAGATACACATGAAACTAATCATTCGGTAAAAACAATTGAAGGTGAAATAGAGTTTAAAAACGTTTCGTTTAAGTACGGAGAGTTTCTCCCTTACATTTTGAAGAACGTGAACCTTAAAATCCCCAAAGGTTCAACCGTCGCAGTGATGGGTTAC
>JAJRSV010000382.1 GCA_024278655.1 Bacteroidota bacterium
AGATTTCGGAAATATCACCGAACCTGCAGGTTAAACTTCTAAGAGTATTACAGGAAAGAGAGTTCGAACGTGTCGGCGGTGAAACGCTGATTCCAATGCGTGCAAGGATTATTGCAGCAACAAATAAAAACCTCGGCGATTTAGTTCAAAAAGGAAAGTTCAGAGAAGATCTTTACTACCGGCTTAAAGTGGTAACTATAGATATTCCTCCACTGCGGGAAAGAGTGGAAGATATTCCGCTGCTCATTCAACACTTTTTAAGCAAGATAAATACCGAACTTCATAAGAGTGTTAACAAAGTTCCCGATGAAGTGATGGAAATGTTAAAATCGCATGAATGGGTAGGCAACGTAAGAGAACTTGAGAACACATTAATGCAGGCGGTTGTGCTCGCATCGGATGATGTGCTTACAAAAGAGAATATTTTGTTGAGGAAAAGCCAGCCGGCAGATTCGCATTCGGCAAACTTTTTAAATATGAGTTTAGCCGAAATGGAAAAGATGCACATTAAAGCCGTGCTCGATCATGTTAACTGGGATAAACAAAAAGCCCATAAAATTCTCGGCATTTCAATTCCTACACTTTACAGCAAAATAGAAAAGTATAATTTAGAGAAGAAAAAATAACCAAAGGAAGTTCTTATCAACTAAAAATCATCCAAACATTTTCCCCTCCTTTGCAAGGAGGGGCAGATTCCGACCGAAGGTCGGAATCGGGGTGGTTTGCCGCTTTTGGCTATACTCTTGTTAACAGGTTTTGTGTTTGCACCAAGCTTCTGTAAGCACACCACCCCCGACTAAAGTCGACCCCTCCTCAGCGAGGAGGGGAAAAAGTTTTAAGTGTTTTTGAGTTATCTTTTAAGTGTGAGTTACTCCCGAAGTGTGCAATATTTGTGCTTTTACAACAGCCCTATCTTCTTCGTCCACTCATAAAAACCGGTTTCAAGCTGTTCGAAAGAATCAATCGCAAAAAGGATTGGCTGTAAATGCCACACATCATATTCCTGGGTTACAATTCTTTCGGGATCGAAATCAATTACTTCCACTTCGTCGGAAAGAGCGTGCTGAACTTCATTTAACGATGACAAAATACCGGCACCGTAAATTCTCATTCCATCGGTGTTGCGAATCAAACCGAATTCAACGGTAAACCAGTGCAGCGTTTCCAACTTTATTCTGTCATCACCTTTTGCATTCATTGCCGCTTCGCCGAACATCCTGTAAAACGATGCAAAGCTTTTGTTAGTAAGCAGCGGCATATGACCGAATATATCGTGGAACAAATCCGGTGCGGGTGTGTAATCCAATTCTTCTTTACCGCGTATATAATCTGTCGAAGGGAAAATCTTATTGCGAAGCATTCCGAAAAAGTCCTGCACGTGAATTAAACCGGGTACACGTGCAACTTTCCATCCGGTGTTCTCTAAAAAAACGTGACTCAGGTCGCGCAGGTAAGGAATTCTATCGGCAGAAAGGTTTAGTTTATATGCACCTTCAATGTATTCATCGCAAGCTCTGCCGGGTAAAAATTCCATCTGGCGGTTATATAGAAATTTCCAGATTTCGTGATCGGATTCCGGATAATCGGGATATACAATTTCATCGTGAACTGGAACCGGTCCGTCTAATTTTTGAGGAATACAACGCGGATCAATCCCCTCGTCAGCGGCTTTTTCGTACGCCGATAATTTTTTTTTATCCCGATCTTCTTTCATAAAAGCTCCTGCTGATTTTAGAAATATACTTTTGCTTAAAGTTAATTATTAACGAACATATATTCAAAGGTAAATCGGATAATCAGAACAATTTCTTTTTCAACAACTCAAATTCAAATAACATTCACTTCAAACTCAAGCTGTATTCCGAATTTATTATAAACGTCATCTTTAATTTTGTCAGCCAAATCGAGGACTTCTTTACCCGATGCGCCGCCGTAATTAACAAGCACAAGCGGTTGGGTTGTGTGTGTGCCTGCATTGCCTATGCGCTTCCCTTTCCATCCGCATTTTTCAATTAACCACGCTGCGGGGATTTTTACTTTCCCTTCTTCGGCAGTAAAAGTTTTCACATCGGGATAATCTTTTTTAAGCTCCTTTAGTTTCCCTTCAGTAACAATAGGATTCTTGAAAAAGCTTCCTGCATTTCCGGTTTTGTCAGGGTCTGGCAGCTTTCCCTCGCGAATCGATTTTACAACATTACTTACATCTTTAATTGTAGGGTTCGTAATTCTTAACCTTGTTAACTCATCTTTAACATCTTTATACGATGTATTCACATCAGGATTTTTTTTTAGTTTAAGCTTAACCGATGTGATGATGAATTTATTTTTTAATTCATTTTTAAAAATGCTGTTACGGTAAGAAAAGTTACATTCGGATTTAATAAAAGTTTTTTCGCTGCCTGTTTCTGCAAACAGACCTGTTAATTCTACAAATGTGTCCTTCAGTTCCTGTCCGTAAGCACCGATGTTCTGAATCGGTGCCGCACCTACCGTTCCGGGAATAAGCACAAGGTTTTCAATTCCACCAAAATTCCTTTCCACACAGTAGTTAACCAAACTATTCCAAATAACCCCGGCGCCTGCTTCAATAACAGCATGCTCATCGTCTTCATTAATAATTTCAATTCCCGGAATTGAATTCCTTATAACAACACCTTTGAAGTCGCTTATAAAAAGAATGTTGCTTCCTCCGCCTAAAACCAGCCAGGTGTTATTCGATAATATTCCTTCGTTTAAAATTTCTTTTAATTCTTCTTTCGAAAAAATCTCAACGAAGTAATCTGCACTAACATCTATTCCGAAAGTGTTGAGTGACTTTAACGAGTAATCTTTTTTAATGTTCATAATTTAATTTTATGTCCGTATGAATTTTCGATTTTCAAATTTAATAATATATATTTCACTTTCGCTAATAAATTTATTAAGAACGGATAAACTTATGAATAATAAAACGGCTTTGATTACAGGTGCATCGGCAGGAATTGGTTATGAATTTACAAAACTGTTTGCTAAAGACGGATACAATCTGGTTATTGTGGCAAGGACAAAAGAGAAACTTAATAACATAAAAGATGAATTAAGCAGGACGTATAATATTTCAGTAAAAGCGCTACCGAAGGATTTATCGCAACCAAACGCAGCAGACGAAATATACAACGAATTAAAAAACGAAAACATAAACGTAGATGTGTTAGTTAACAATGCCGGTTTCGGTGTGTTCGATAATTACTGGAACATTGATGTAAAAAAAGAAAGAGATATGCTGCAAGTAAACATTATAGCTTTAACCGGGTTATGCAATCTTTTTTCGAAGGAGATGATTAAGCGCGGCGGCGGTAAAATTCTTAATGTTGCATCAACGGCTGCATTTCAGCCGGGACCGATGATGCCCGGCTACTATGCTTCGAAAGCTTATGTGCTGAGTTACTCGCGTGCAATTGATTTTGAGCTCCGGGAAAAAGGAGTTCGGGTTTCTGTATTGTGTCCGGGACCAACCCAAACGGAATTTCAATCGCGGGCAGGCATGAATAATATCAATCTTTTTAAAAAGGGAATTGTTATGTCTGCCGAAGAAGTTGCACGGATTGCTTATAAAGGATTACAAAAAGGTAAGCCGCTTATAGTTGCAGGTTTAATGAATAAAATAACTGTAATGAGTTCGAACATAACGCCTGTTAAAGTTTCGATGGCGGTTATAAAGTGGCTGCATAAAAGACAGTAAGTTCAAATTGTTAAACAAATATTTGCGGAAAACATTTTGACTGAAGAAATCAGATTCACACAATCTGCGGTAATACCATACCGGATTGAAGATGGAAAGCTTGAAATACTTTTAATCACTTCCATTCG
>JAJRSV010000383.1 GCA_024278655.1 Bacteroidota bacterium
TAATAATTTCCTGTAATGTTGAAGATATTGTTAGCGACCTTGCAAACGGAAGGATAACTGCTAAGGAAAAACTCGGGGAAGTTATGAACCTTGCCAAAAATCAGTTTGCCGCGGATGCAAAACTTGCGGCAATTTACGGCAGCCAGATAAGCGACCAGGGCGAGGCGAACCTGCTGGATACTAAAAACTTCAGCAATTTCGTTTACGTGGTTCAGTCCGATTCGCTGCAGGCAAATGAACTTTACGTACCTGTGTATGCTGCCGGTCCAATCAAATCGCCTGTTAATTTCGAAACTATGTTAGCGTTTGTTAAAGACTCATCGGCAAAAAGTATTTTAAGCTCGGTGTTTCAAACACTTGCAACGGTTAATATCGATCCGTCAACGCCTTACAGCGACAGCCCCGATGTATTGGCAAAGCTGCTGCCCCGCACCGATGTAAAAACGTTCCGTGTTAATAATCCAGCTACAAAAACCGATATGTTTTTACTGCCCGCCAAATCGCTTGACAGCACAAGGGTTACGAATTCAGCCGATTGGGTTGTAAACTTTTATTCCGATTCAACTTCGCTTGTGCTGTGGGTAAATTCCGTAACAGGCGACGTTGTAAAACTTTCGGGTTTGTAAAACTTTATAATAGTATTAACCGGGCGAGGCAACCATTTATAATCTGATTGTAGTTGCGCCCGGGTATTCAGAATAAAAAGCGCAGTATCTCCGTACTGCGTTTTTTTAATTTAAACAATCAGCGTTCCGCTTAGCTGCTTTCTTCCCTCCTTATCAGCGGTAAGGCTTATTGCCTTTGCAGTGTTATTTACAAACCGGCGCTATTAATTTATGCACTACTTCAATTGCATTTAACTTACAATTAATTTCGAAAATAGCGTTTCATTTTATATTTTAATAACATCATTAAATTTTTAGATTAAGTAAAAAGCTTAAAAGATATTATGGCAGAAATGACAAAATTCTGGTACCTTGAAAATTTTAATTTGTTCGAGGGATTAAAATCGGAGAGTCTGGAAGAGTTAAACAGGATTTCCTCGATGCAGAACATTCCGAAAAACCAGCCGATATATTTTCCGAACGAACCGTCAAACTCAATTTACTTTTTGAAGAAGGGAAGGGTAAAACTTTCCAGGATGTCTTCGGACGGGAAAGAGATGATAATCGGCTTGGTTAACAAAGGCGAAGTGTTCGGCGAAATGGCTTACCTTGACGAAAGCGAAAGAAAAGATTTTGCAACATCGCTTGATGAGTGTTTGGTTTGTGCAATTAACAAAGAAGATTTCAAGCGCTTCGTTGAAAGAAACCCCGAGCTTAATTTACGCTTAACAAAACTGATGGGACTTAAGCTCAGAAAATATTCCGAAAGGATTGAAGAGCTTGTTTTCAAAGATGCCGAACAAAGAGTTATTTCTTTCCTGTTAAGACTTGCAAAAGAAAACGGTAAAGAAATAGGCGATGAAATTTTTGTTAAGCCGTTCCTTAAACATCAGGATATAGCGGAACTTACAGCTTGTTCGAGGCAGACGGTTAATTCGGTTCTTACCGACCTGAGGGAAAAAGGGATTATTAATTTCGACAGGAAAAAGTTAATCATACATAATAAAGCCGAACTCGAAAAGAAGGTTAGATAACTTTCGGTCTGTCTTACCACCGACATTAAATTTGTTTTGCCTGCCCTATCTTTGTATTAAAAAAGATGGACATTACATTATTTACTACAGAGAATTGTTCGTCCTGTAAAAGGGTTGAAACACAGTTAAAAAAATTATTAAACGGCAGAAACGGTTTTGTGCTGCACATTGAAAACATAAAGAACATTCGATCGAAAGGAGTGATAATCGCTCCCGCAGTATTTATCGATGAAGAGCTTTACTCGTACGGCGATTTGAACGAAGAAAGGTTTTTGGAAACGCTGAATTTTATAAGTTCGGGGAATTAACTTTTTAATTTAAGTTTGATTAAACATTATTTCTAAGAATTCACTTCAGTTCGGAGATTAAAAACTCCACTATCTCGTCAACTGTGTCTAAAGTTTTTATCAGTTTAGTAATTCTTCCTTCGCGCTCCATTTGCTTGTTCATCGCAGCAATAATATCCTTCCATACCTGCGAATGGCATACTATCGGTCTGTGATCCATCATTCCTTTGTTCGAAAATTCCCATACGGCTGCAAGTTCCAGCAATGTTCCCGTTCCGCCCTGCAGAACCACAAATGCATCGCCAAGCTCTATCAGCTTGTTTAATCTGTCGAACAGTTCGGGGCATATGATTTCCTCAGTAAGAAATCTGTTGCCGCTCCTTCCCCAGCTTTTAACAGTTACGCCGATAGCTTTACCGCCTGCATCTACCGCACCTTTTGATGCGGCTTCCATTATTCCGAGGTAGCCGCCGGTGCAAACCGTAAAACCGTTTTGTGCCAGCTTGTAACCGAGTGAATATGCAAGATTATATTCCTCTTCGCCCTCAACCGGTTTTGAACTACCGAAAACAGTAATCGTTTTATTCATAACTTTAAAATAATAAAGCGGGTATTAAAAATCGTACCCGCCTTAATTTAATCCGGGTTTCATCCTTTTAAAATTTGTTTGTTCCAACCATTGTTACTTTAATTTCAATGTTATCCGAAACTTTTTTACCCAACACCATATTGTCAACATCGTAGTCGGAAAGATTTATGTTAAATGTGGCTTCAACACCTAAAAGATCTCCCGGCGCTTTCATTCTTGTTTGCTCACTTTCGTCGAGGTAAGCCATAGTAACATCGGCTACAACTTCTTTTGTTACACCATGAGCGGAAAAATCGCCGGTTACTTTTGCTTTTAATTTATTGTCTGCAATCTGTTCAACATCACTCACTTTTTTAATAGTGAATGTTATTTCGGGATAGCTGTCGGCATCGAGCCAGTCGGCACTTTTTAAATGCTTGTCTCTCAACTCAATTCCCGTTTTAAGCGAAGCGGTTGGAATCGAAATTGTTCCGCTCATAGTTGTTACATCGTTAATGTCGAATGTAATTGTGCCTTTAACATCGTTCGATAATCCGGTAATATCTTCAAGCGGCGTTGAGCTGAAGAACGATGCCTGGTTTCTTCCCGCATTATCTTTGAAAGAAAATGTTTGAACACCTGTGGCTTTTACTTTAAAGCCCTGGGCAGTTAAAGTTGATATGGTTAAAAGCAATATTCCTAAAGTCTTAAGTAGTGAATTCATTTAATCTCCTTTTTCTTTTTGGTTCTGAAAATAAAAAACAATACCGCGGTTATAACCGCAACAATTGCCGAAAATCCGCCGGCATAATCGAGCCCTACTATAATTTTATCCTGCCACTCTTTATAAGTTGTTCCGAAGAGTTCATCCTTTTTTTCTACAAGTATCTCGGTTTTAGTAAAAATTTCTCCGCCGTGTGCAATCCAAATGATTAAAGCGGAAACAATTAAAACTAATCCGACAACGAGAACTGTTTTTTGTTTATTGTTCATTACTAAACTCAATTATCAGGTAAAAAATATTAATCTTATTTATAACAGAATGATTATTTTGCGCGCAGCTTTATAGTTTTTTTATTATAGCCCGTTAAACGGAAAATTTTAAATAATCATTTTTATGTTACAACAAATAAACCTTTTTTTCAAGAATAATAGTAGTCTTACAACAGGGGAAAGTGATGAATAGCACAAAAACGTACGATATTGTTATTATCGGAGGCGGAATTGTCGGAACGGCAACTGCACTCGCACTTCTAAAGCAAAAAGAATACTCTATTCTGATAGTTGAAGCGGAAGAAAAACTTGCGGCACATCAAACCGGGAACAACAGCGGCGTTATTCATTCGGGACTTTATTACAAGCCCGGTTCGTTAAAAGCAAAAAACTGCACCAGGGGCAGAGAAATGCTTTATGATTTCTGCAGGGAAAATAATATTAAGTACGAAAAGTGCGGAAAGATTGTTGTTGCTGTAAGCAAAGATGAATTACCCGTTCTGGAAATGCTGTACGAAAGGGGAACGGCAAATGGTCTGGCAGGAATTAAAAAACTTTCTGCCGATGAACTGAAAGAGTATGAGCCATCGGCAGCTGGTATTGCGGGTTTGTTCGTTCCTCAAACCGGCATAGTAGATTACACGGATGTAACCAAAGCGTATGCAAGTATCATCAGGGAAAAAGGCGGAGAGATAGAAACGAAGTGCAGGTTCCTTTCATTAAAAAGCAATAAAGATGAACTGGTTCTTTCAACAACCAAAGGAGATATTAAAACAAAATATCTTATCAATTGTGCCGGTTTGTATTCCGACAGGGTTGCCCGGAAGTGTGGTGTGAACCCCGGGCTGCAAATCGTTCCTTTCCGTGGCGAGTATTATAAATTGAAAAAAGAAAAAGAGCATCTCGTAAAAAACCTTATCTATCCCGTTCCTGATCCCGAGTTCCCGTTTTTGGGCGTTCACTTTACACGGATGATAAAAGGCGGCGTGGAAGCAGGGCCGAACGCAGTGTTGGCTTTTAAACGTGAAGGTTATTCGCACACAGCTTTTTCTGTTAAAGATACATTTCAAATGTTTACTTACACCGGTTTCTGGCGGATGGCTTCAAAATATTATAAGATGGGCTTCGGCGAGTTTTACAGGTCGTTTAGTAAAAAGGCATTCGTGAATGCGTTGCAGAAACTGATTCCTGAAATTCAGATTGACGATATTGAGCCCGGCGGTGCGGGAGTAAGAGCTCAGGCACTGGAACCGGACGGCAAGCTGGTTGATGATTTCAGAATAAAAGAAGATAAACGGATGCTGCACGTGCTTAACGCGCCTTCGCCTGCGGCAACTGCTTCTTTAAGTATCGGCGAATATATAGCCGGAATTGTGAAAGAAAAAATTTAACAGCAGATTAAAGCTTTAACATTACCGGATTTATTAATTAATACACTCTTCGTAAAATTTCAAAGTGTTTTTCCTTTACTGTCTCCTACCTTCCACTTCTAAGCCGTAAAATGTCTGCACACTGACACTCCGGCTGGTTTATAATTAATAGTTTGCCCACTGAAAAAACATTGTTAACCACGTCGTATGCGGCGGTTGATAAATCAATATTATTAAAAACTATCTGAAAGGAAGTATAATGAAGAACGAAAACAACTTGCGTTTACCGGTTTCATTCAAACCGTCTGTAATGCTCATTTTGATTTTTCTTTTGTTTGCATCGTCTGTTAATCTTTTTGCTCAGAACGACAAAATGATGATGAACAAAGAAAAAATGATGATGATGATGAAAAAGCTTAAAGATATGGCACCCGCAAAGGGATATATTAAAGCACATAAGGATGTGCAGGAACCGCTGGAACTTTTGGGAGGACCAATAAGAATTAATATTAATCAGGACGGCGGTAAAGTTTACGTTGCACTACCCGATAAAAGAAGATTAGACCCGCAGGTTTTCGGAACGCCCGAAATGCCGATGAAGTTTGCAGGCACACCCGGCATAACCGGTGTTCCGCTGATGGCAAGGGATGTTGAAAACGATAAATATACTGTAATGAACATGCCGACTCCTTTTGGTGACAAGCATATTACAATGGACAACGGAAGTTTAGAGATAGAAGCTTTTGATATTACCGCAACCGACGGCGCAATGACTAAAGATAAAGTTAAACTGATTGCATCGTGGGAAGATAAAGACGGCAACAAATACGAAGTGCGTTGCTGTGAAATGCTTGCGGCTCACGGAATGGAATTCCCCACATTCGGCGGTGTTGTAACTAATCATATTCTTCACGGGTTTACAGGAATCGGAACTCCATTAATGCCAAGTGAGTTTACTTACTTTGCATTCTGGGGAATGGGCGCCGTGTTAAAGAACGGTGAGATATTGGATAAACCGCGTCTGGTTCACGGGATGCTTACGGAGTACGTTCGTACCGAAGGTTATAAACTGGCATTCGATGATGAAGTAACTCCCACGGCACAGCAGTTTCATTTAATGGTTGCACCTTTTAAACCGGTTATGGATCAGGACACATTCGAAAAAGCTCCGGTTAAAACCGGCTTTAAACTGCCAAACGGAATGGAACTTCCTTTCTGGCATGTAATGTTCGAATCGTTAAAGATAGATTCGGAAAGAGAACAGTAAAATTATTATTGAACCGCGGGTTGAGGTACAAACTATCTCTCCCGCTCTTTTTATAATATTTAATGAAAGAAAATATTAAGGGAGATTTTACAGATGAAAATAATAAGCGGAAAAATAAAACATAAACCGTTTTTAGTATTGTTGATAATGGTATTCGGATTGATGTCGTATAACTTTCAGGTAAAAGAAAACTATACACACAGCAAAAATGAAACGGTAACGAATATATTACTGCAGGATGAAAAACCCGGTGAAAACGAAATATGGATGAATAATCTTACATTCATTCCTAAGATAAAGACAATTTCGCCGGGTACAACAATTACATGGATAAACAAAGAAACCGCAATGCACACAATAGTAAGCGGTACGCCCGATAAAACCACCGAAATGTTTAAGAGTAAACGTCTCGGTAAAGGCGGTAAGTTTTCTTATACGTTCAAAGAAAAAGGTATTTACAAGTACTACTGCGGAACGCATTCCGACCAGATGGACGGTATAATAATAGTTAAATAAAATTTTTATTAATAACCTGATAAATAACCTGATTCTATTGAACAATATGAGTATTTTCATTCCCGCAAGTATAGATTAATTTTTAAATCAGGAGGTTCAATGATGCTTAATAAGCTGTTACCGTTGGGGATTGTTTTGCTTCTTCTTTTGGGCTGCACTCAGAAGAAAGAAGAAGAAACCAAAGTTGAAAAAAGCAATATAACAAAAGCGGTATGCGTGCTTCATCCTACCGAAGGAAGCGAAGTTACCGGTGTAGTTACATTTACGAAAACGAACGGAGGAATTAAAATAGTTGCCGATGTTGAAGGACTAACTCCCGGTAAACATGGTTTCCATATTCACCAGTACGGCGATTGCAGCGGTGCAGACGGGAAAACAGCCGGCGGTCATTTTAATCCCGAAGGTGTTAACCATGGTGCACCCGATGCCGAAGTAAGACACGTAGGCGATTTGGGAAATCTGATTGCCGATGAAAACGGTAAAGCACATTACGAACGGACCGATACCTATATTACGTTCAGCGGACCACACTCGATTATCGGCAGAGGGATAATTATTCATGCCAGTGAAGACGATTTGACTTCGCAGCCGACGGGTGCTGCAGGTTCAAGATTGGCTTGCGGTGTAATAGGAATATCCAAATGACTTTAAAATTTTCATAATCCCCTCCCCCAAAAAGCCCGCGACTTGTTTTGCGGGTTTTTTATTTTCATCCCGCTATCATTCATTAAAAATTATTAATTTGATGTTCGGTTTTAAATGTTAATCCATTAAAGATGAGTTTTGATGAACCAGCTTAATTTGAAACAACTGCAGTCGCTTCTCGATGCGAAAGATGTAAATATTCTTAAAGAAAAACTAAAGAATATTTCCGACGGCATTGATGTAAACGAAAAAGAGCTGCAGATACTTTCGGGTAAAAAAGAAACGACCGTTAACCGCAGTTACTTTCTTGGTGAAATAAAACAGATACTTAATACAAGAACTATTCAGCGGAGCCATTATTATCTGAAAAGACTTATCAGAAGCATCACTGAAGTTAAAACATCAAGAATAAACGACATCAATCTTAACCGCTGGAAAGAGTACGACGATTTGATAACCGACAGTTTATGGATTTTCGATAAACGTGATCAATCGGGTGCACACAAAGCGGAGTACTGGGGCAACTTCGTACCGCAAATCCCGAATCAGTTTATAAGAAGATACACGAAAAAAGGCGAGTGGGTGTTGGATCCGTTTTTGGGCAGCGGCACAACTTTAATAGAATGTAAAAGATTAGGAAGAAACGGAATCGGTATAGAAATAAACAACGAAGTAATAAAGCTTGCAAAAAAGTTTATTGGTAAAGAAAAAAATCCTTATGATGTTAAAACTAAAGTTATAAACGGCGACAGCAGTTTGGTAAATATTGATGATGAGTTAAAAAATGCTGGCGTTAAGAAGGTTCAACTGATAATTATGCATCCGCCTTACTGGGATATAATTAAGTTCGGCAGAAACAAAAGTGATTTATCGAATGCAGAAACGGTTGATAAGTTTTTGGAAATGTTCGGGAAGGTTGTGGATAATACCGTATCGCATCTTGAAGACGGAAGATATCTTACTGTTGTAATAGGAGATAAGTACGCAGACGGTGAATGGATACCGTTGGGATTTTACGTAATGCAGGAAGTGATGAAACGCGGGTTAAAATTAAAATCTACAATTGTAAAAAACTTCGAAACAACCCGCGGCAAAATGAATCGGAAAGAGCTGTGGCGTTATCGTGCATTAGCCGGCGGGTTTTACATTTTTAAGCATGAGTATATTTTCTTGTTTCAGAAAGGTTAAGGTTAAAAAGTGCCAGTCATTTCAACAGGGGTTGCACTATTGTTAAAGTGACTGGCACATTGATTTCAAAAATGTTATTTTATAAATGAAAAAAAGAAAGTGATATGATGACAAAAATCATTTTAGAAACCGATAACAAAAAAGATATATTGAAAATAAAAGAGTTAGCCGATAGGTTAAAAATAAAATACAGAATTCAGGATTATGTTACATCCGGAAAGAGTAGAAAAAGCACACTTAAATATTATAAGATAATTGATAAAGGTGTTGATGTTTCCAACTACGGCGATCCTTCTCATTGGCAAAAAACAGTGCGGAAAGACCGTAACAATATTACTCTTTCCTAAATGAAACTATTAGACAGCAATATAGTTATCGATTTAGCCAGGAATGAATTTTCTTATCTGAGAGATATCTATAAAGAAGATAATGTATTTATCTCGGAAATTACTCGCCTTGAAGTTCTCGGTTTTCACAGAATCACACCAGAACAAGAAAATTACTTTAAATCTGTTTTTTCGGTTGTAACTTTAATTCCAATATCAACAAAGATTATTAATGTGGCAATAAAACCCAGGAAAAGTTATAATCTTTCAGTTGGTGATTCAATTATTTCTGCAACACGAAATATGTGCCAGTCACTTCAGCACGGGTTGTACTATAGTTAAAGTGACTGGCACATGTGAAGGGAGATAACACAATGGGCAGAAGAACAGAAGTATTTCAAAAAGGGAGTGTTTATCATGTTTATAATCGCGGATGCAACAGAGATAAAATATTTTTTGAGGATAAAAACTATCTCTTTCTTTTAAGGAAGGTGAGAAAATACACCGAACAATTTGATATAACAGTAATTGCTTATTGCTTAATGCCCAATCATTATCATTTTATCTTCAGACAAAATAGCGAATTAGAACTTAACAATTGTGTGCAAAGCATTTTCAATAGTTATACTAAAGCGATTAATAAGCGATATAACAGAAGCGGAACCCTTTTTGAAGGAAAGTTTAAAGCCAAAGAAATATATGATGACGATACAATCCCTGAGGTATGCAGATACGTGCACCGCAACCCGTTGGAAGCCGGATTGGTAGAAAATTTAGAGGATTGGAAATATTCAAATTATCCGGAATGGATTGGATTAAGAAAAGGTAAATTATGTGACAGAAATTTTATAAAGAAGCATTTTCCCAAGCCGGAAGATTACGAAAGGTTTGTATTAGATTATTTCTCCACTAAACAGTTGTTAAAAAAAATAAAAAAATATATTTAAGCGGACATGTGCCAGTCACTTCAACACGTGCCGGACTATGGTTAAAGTGACTGGCACATGTAAAAAACATGGCAGATTTAAAACAAATAGAAACAGAACTTAAAAAGCGTTTAGCTTACCCATACAAATGGGGCAGGAAACAGAATGATAAATTCGATAAGCTTACAAACTTCATCTACCACACTTTTCTATTCGATGATGTTATAAAAGAAATAAACGCGAGGTTCAAAAAAGATAAAGAGCACGAGAACATATCGAACTATGCACTTAACAGGTGGTACAACTTCTGGTCGGCACAGGCGGTTGAGCAGATATTCTGTTCGCTCCCGAACGTAAAGCCGGCACTCGACAGCAAAAACCGGCTTGTTGATTTTACAATCGACGGTGTAACATTCGATCATAAAACATCAATCTTCCCTAAAAATTTTCCTTATAAACTCGATGAAGCAATAAAGAAAACGGATGAATTAATTAAGTGGCTTTATAAACACCAATCGCAGCAGCAAAGAAAACATTTGAAGAACAGACTGTTCGTTGTGCTATATTCTCCGGACGGAGAGCATTGGAAACTTAAGGCGGAAATCTCATGGCTCAAAGAAAGAATAGAAATGTATATGAAGGGGTTTAATCCTCATTATTTATTGAAGTTTAATTTGGAGAAGGGACATTATACACTCGCGGATATTATCTGGGCTATAAAAGATTGACGCAATGTGCCAGTCACTTCAACACGTATCGTACTATGGTTAAAGTGACTGGCACATGAGCTGGCACATGACGACTACAAGAACGGAGGAAACATGAAAGCAGCATACCTTATCGATGCAGTAAGAACACCAATCGGAAGATACGGTGGTGTATTAAGCAGCGTGCGACCCGACGACCTTGCAGCGCTTGTAATTAAAACTGTCGTGGAAAGAAATCCGAAGATTGATGTAAATCTTATTGAAGATGTTCTCTTCGGATGCACGAACCAGGCGAGCGAAGACAACCGCAACGTTGCGCGCATGGCATTGCTGTTGGCAGGATTGCCGGTAGAAACCGGCGGCTTAACACTAAATCGCTTATGTGCTTCCGGTATGCAGGCAATTATGGACTCCGCA
>JAJRSV010000384.1 GCA_024278655.1 Bacteroidota bacterium
GTACCGCTTTTCATTAAATCCAATTCATGTTTTCCGGCTTCCGGATGTTCAATCGGTCGCTGAACCTTAAATACCATATCCGCCGATGAATAAAGCTCTTCAAGATTATCATAAATCTTTGCTCCTGCTTTTTCATATTCTTCATCTCTGTAACCGGCGTTTAATCCGGCGTTCTTTTCAATATGAATTTCGAAACCGTCTTTGATAAACTTGGAAGCAACATCGGGGACACAGGCGACACGATTTTCTCCGGGAAGGACTTCTTTAGGAATTGCTATTACCACTGCTGTATCTCCTATTTGATATGTACGAATTACAAATAATTGACTTTCAAAAATTAAGAGGAACGTAACCTAATTCCAAAGAAAGTATCTTGATTTTATTGTAGTAATTTTTATTACAGGAAAGCACCGATGATTTGTACAATAAAAGCTCATATTTCGTTCATTCAGTCATTCAGCCAATCCATCCAATTAGTTTTTGGTTCTTAGTGCTTGGTTCGTGGTTCGTGGTTGTTGTTTAATGTTCGAGGTTCAAGGTTCGAAGTTAGCAGTTGAATTCTCATCTTTTTATTATTATCATTGAACCACGCAATTCATTCAATCATTCAGCCATTCAACCAAACCGTCATTAGTGATTTGGTAATTTTTTGATTGGGTGATTTACTTTTGTCTTTAATCTTACTTCAAACTATTCAATCGATCAACCATTTATTCACTAAGTTTTTCATCGAAGTAAGATCATTTTCCTGGTTTGTGTAAAGCTGCCGGTTTTAAGCTGATAAAAATATACTCCGCTTGTTAATCCGGTAGCATTGAATTCAACTTCGTAAGTGCCGGGAGATAGGTTTTTGTTTATGAGTGTGTTGACTTCGTTTCCTAAGATGTCGTACACTTTCAGAGTCGTAAATCCCCCGTCCTCGCTTCGCCCGGACACCCCCTTTGAAAAAGAAGGAATTTTAAATTTTATTTTTGTCGATGGATTGAAAGGATTCGGATAGTTCTGAAATAATTTGTAGTCAGTAAAAACCGGATTGCCTTCGCTTTTTATATCTGTAGTAACACCAACACTTCGGAAAACACCGTTGAAAGAGGTACCTGCATATAAGTAATCATCATCACTTACAAACAAAGATGAAACGGATGCACCGTTCAAACCTGAATTAATTGTTTGCCATGTTTCACCTCTGTCGTTCGAACGGTAAACTCCCTGTGAATAAACATTGATAAAAACATCCCCTCTATCGTTTGAAGCAAAGCTTAAAATATTATCCGAACCGAAACCATTGTTAACATTTAACCATGTATCACCGTAATCACCGGAGCGATAAATTTTACCGTCATCGGATACACGCCCGTAAATATCATCAATTTTGCTAATACCAATTATCTCCATATTTGCAGGAGCAGAGTTTAGCAATTCCCAGCTATTACCTTCATCGGTAGAACGATATAAATTTCCGATGAACAGAGTTCCGTTATTACTGATGAAGATGTTACCGAAAGAATTATTTTCACTTGATACCTGAACCGGTTCCCAAACATCACCGTTATCAAACGATCGGTTCAATTTATAATTAATTAATGCGAACACCGTTCCATTGGGAGAAGCTTTAACAGTCTGAACAGTTGTATCATAACCGGTAACCACTACACTTTCCCAGGTTGAGCCGTTATCGAATGAACGGTAAACGGTTCCGTAAGGACCGGAGTTACTTGCAAACAGCACTCCGTTTGGAGAGTTCACAAGTGAATTCAAATTCGATAATTCGTTTAATAAGAACCAAACATTGCCGTTATCGGTAGTAAAAGATAAACCGCCAATGTAAGCAGATGAAATTATTCTGCCATCGGAACTTTGAGTAAAAAGATTTACACCCGAGGCATTTAAGCCATGGTTTAGTTCCTGCCAGCTACTTCCACCGTTTGTCGTTAGAAATATTCCACGGAAATATGTACCTGCATAAATATTTCCGTTGTTAAATTTAATAACACGAATATACCCGGTTTCATAATTCTGATCAATTAATGTCCAGCTATTGCCATAGTCAGTAGATTTATAAATTCCACCGCTTGTGCCAGCATACAAATTTCCAAAGCTGTCTATGTTTATTGTTCGAACTGTAACATTTTGCAGCATTCCGGAAGTTTGAATCCAAGTATTACCATCATCGGTAGAATACCGAACGATTCCATCCTGTGAAACTATGAACACATCACCGGAAGGATGAATCTTAACATCGATAGCAAAAATATTCTGATCCTGAACCCATGTGTTACCGCCGTCTAATGAACGAATGATTGCAGTTGATGATGCCACAAAAATTTTGGTAGTGTCTTTAATCGCTATTGAATAGATTAGTGGTAAATCAAAACCGGTATTTATTAAACTCCATGTGTAGCCATTATCGGTGGATTTATAAAGATTGCCGGGACTTATAGTACCTGCAAATAAATTGCCGTTTGCATCCGAAGTTAAAGTTAATACACTTTCGTTATCTATTCCGGTATGTTGCCAATTAACACCGTTGTCTGACGAAATGTATATACCGTTAAAATCAGTGCCAGTAACAATATTATTTTCATTGTTAATAATAAATGACCAAATCGTATATCCTCGAAATTCATTTTGTAATTGTGTCCAACTGTTCCCGTCATCAGTCGATTTGTAAATACCTCCGTGCCATACACCTGCAAAGATGTCCCCGTCCTTAAAAAGCAAGTCGCCTATTTCAACATTACCGGGACCGGTTGTCTGCTGCCAGAAATCCTGTGGAAAAATTAGAGAAGGGAACCACAAAATAGAGATGAAAACAAATAAAAATAATAAGTTAATCCTTTTGTAAAACGGCTTCATTACAGCCCCCGCAATAGTGAATAATAAAAATGTATCTGATAAAAAAATAAGAATCGATTAAAAACGAATCAAGGGGAAAAGAAAATATACACATATCACTTATTACACACTTCATTCAACCATACCTTGTTGTTCCTGGTGCTTGGTTCGTGGTTCGTGGTTGTTGTTTAATGTTCGAGGTTCAAGGTTCGAAGTTAGCAGTTGAATTCTCATCTTTGTATTAATATCATTGAACCACACAAGTCATTCAGTCATTCAGTCTTAGCGCGGCATAGCCGACAACCAAAAATATTTTATATTGCCTAATATAAAAAAACTATTATAAGGCAAATAGAAATGAAAAATTTATTCACCACAAAATAGAGATGAAAACAAATAAAAATAATAAGTTAATCCTTTTGTAAAACGGCTTCATTACAGCCCCCGCAATAGTGAATAATAAAAATGTATCTGATAAAAAAA
>JAJRSV010000385.1 GCA_024278655.1 Bacteroidota bacterium
ATATTCACTGCGTATTCGTTTTCAGACTAATCAAAAAAAATATTAAGTAATTTTACTATCAGGATAAATCGGAGTTTGAAATGAGCAATTTAAAAGTTGCCGAAAACCTTGCAATAAGTGAAACGGGTTTTTTATTCCTCCCTACAACGGGTGAAACTTACACCTCTAACGAAATCGGGCGGAAGATTATACAAATGCTTCAAAAAGGTGTGAGCAATAAAAAAATAATCGAAGCAATCACAAGCGAATATGAGGTGGATCCGAACACTTTCGAGAAAGACCTTTCGGATTTCATTCATCAACTTCTTCAATACAATTTAATAAAAGAACAATGAAAATAGCAGTAACCGGACTTAACAATGTTGATAATCCCGGACCAGGTGTTCCGGTTATCCGCGGAATAAAAGATTCGAAAAAGTTCGATGCGGAAATAATCGGTTTAATTTACGATGCACTTGAGCCCGGCGCTTATATGAAAGAAGTATCGAACCGTAACTACCTTATCCCCTACCCTTCAAGCGGATTGGATAATCTGTTCGAGCGGCTTGCATATATTCACGAAACAGAAAAAATAGATGTGCTTGTTCCTACTCTGGATGCGGAGCTTTACGGGTTCGCGAAGCTTTCGCCAAAACTCGAATCGATAGGTATAAAAACTTTTCTTCCGTCGAAGGAACATCT
Organism: Bacteroidota bacterium; assembly: GCA_024278655.1. Taxonomy (GTDB): domain Bacteria; phylum Bacteroidota; class Ignavibacteria; order Ignavibacteriales; family Ignavibacteriaceae; genus BMS3ABIN03. The sequence continues at coordinate 682 of JAJRSV010000385.1, forward strand.
CGATTTACGTGCAAAAGACAAGCTGTTCGATTTTTGTACCAAGCACGATATAAAAGTACCCGAAAATATTATTGCGGCTTCCATACAGGATTTATACACAATCCCCACAAAGTTCAGCTACCCGGTTGTTGTAAAAGGAATTTTTTACGATGCTTACATAGTCAACAACTTCGATGAAGCGGTAGCTGCTTTCAACAAAATAAATCTAAAATGGGGCTTGCCGATTATCGTTCAGGAGTTTATTCAGGGTGATGAGTTTAATGTTGCTGCATTGGGCGACGGCACAGGTGAAACAATCGGTGCAGTGGGAATGAGAAAGCTTTACATTACCGATAAAGGTAAAGGTTGGGCGGGCATTTCGGTTGATGACCCTGCTTTAATAACTATTTCCGAAAAAATAATCGAAAAGCTTAAATGGAGAAGCGGCGCCGAGCTGGAATTCATTAAAGATAAAAGCAGTAACGAATATTACCTGGTAGAGATTAACCCGAGATTTCCTGCATGGGTTTATTTGGCTGTTGCAACGGGACAAAATCTTCCCGCAGCACTTGTCGACCTTGCACTCGGCAACAAAGTTGAAAAATTCAAAGAGTATAAAACGGGAATAATCTTTATCAGATATTCATGGGATCTGATTACAGACGTAAACAAGTTTGAACAAATTACAGTTAACGGAGTATTGAACAATGGCTGATAAAAAAATATATGAGAAACCGATAATTACAAAACATCAATCGGGTATGATTAATAAATTCGGCTCAAGCCCGATTACCACACCCAAAACCGAAATAGACGGCGTGCCCGTAAAAGATTTAGTCGAACAGTTCGGCTCACCGGTGTTTGTTATGTCGGAAAAGCAAATTCGTAACAACCTAAAAAACGCCGTAAGAATTTTTAAAACGCGTTATCCCAAAGTCCAGTTTGCATGGTCGTACAAAACAAACTACCTGAATGCGATTTGTTCGGTTTATCACCAGGAAGGTTCGTGGGCAGAAGTTGTATCGGGTTTTGAATATGAGAAAGCACGCAACCTTGGAGTTGACGGCAAGCATATTATTTTTAACGGACCGGATAAAAGCGAAGAGGACTTAACAAGAGCTATAAAAGAAAAAGCCAAAATACATATCGATCATGCCGATGAGTTATATAAAATAATCGAGTTATGCGATAAGCTTAATCTTAAAGCCGATGTTGCAATACGTGTAAACATGGATACCGGTATTTATCCCAAATGGGACCGCTTCGGTTTCAACTACGAAAACGGCGAAGCATGGCAGGCACTTAAACGAATTGTTATAAGCGATAAATTAAATCTGATTGGGCTGCACACTCACATCGGCACGTATATGATGACAGCCGATGCATACAGAGTTGCGGCAAACAAGCTTGTAAAGCTTGCTAAAAACCTCAACGACCAGTTCGATATAAAACTGGATTATATAGATTTGGGCGGCGGCTTTGCTTCGAAGAATACACTTATCGGGCAGTATCTTCCTGCTGAGGAAGTAGTCCCGACGATGGAACAGTTTGCCGATGCCATCACTTCCGAAATGCTTGAGTTTGCAAGTACGCCGGACGAAATGCCGACGCTTATTTTGGAAACCGGCAGAGCATTAATTGATGATGCAGGTTACCTTATAACAAAAGTGCTTGCAACAAAACGGCTTTCAACCGGCAAGCGCTCGATTGTAATTGATGCGGGAGTTAACCTGCTTTTTACAAGCTTCTGGTACAAACACAAAATACTTCCGGCACAGCAAAGCAGTGTCCAATCCGAAAATGCAACCATTTACGGTCCGTTGTGTATGAACATTGACGTGATACGCGATGATATAACATTACCCGCACTTAAGAAAGACGATTTGCTTGTGATTCATTACGTCGGCGCTTACGAAGTTACACAATGGATGCAGTTCATTACATTACGACCGAATGTTGTTATGGTAATGGAAGACGGTTCGGTTGAAATAATAAGAGATAAGGAAGTGGTGGAAGACATCGTACGAAAAGAACGGCTTCCCGAGAAACTTAAAAAGTTCAAATTATAACCGGGCTTGCAGTTGGTAAAGTATTTCATTGAATCGATAATATACAGTTACAGCCAGATATTTTTCAGTAACAGAAAATGGTTCGGGATTGTTGCATTAATATCAACATTCATCATTCCCGAACTCGGAATACTCGCTTTAACAGGGGTTATCATTTCGAACCTGATAGCCATCTGGCTCAAGTTCGATAAAACAAAAATACGTAACGGATTTTACGGCTTTAACGGAATACTGCTGGGTGCCGCTTCGTCTTTTTACTTTGAACTCACACCGTTTTTAATAGGGCTTGTACTGGTTTTTATTATCATCACGTTTTTCGTTTCCGCCGTGCTGGAACATCACTTTGCAACTGTCTTTAATCTTCCCGGATTGAGTTTACCGTTTATAATTTCTCTTTATATCTTTTTCCTGTTTTTAAGAAATTACGATTTTATCATTTACAAAGAATTCGCTTTTATTGATTACCCTTTCCTTGCTTTTATTCCGGATGCAATTAAATCGTACTTCAAAGCTTTTTCATTAATACTCTTTCAGTCGAGTATTCTTTCGGGAATTGTACTTGCAACGGCGGTACTGTTCTTTTCGCGTGTGATGTTCGTTAACAGCATACTTGCATTCATTTTCAACTACATTTTCCTCTATATGATTTTTCCGAAAGCGGATGAAACACTGCTCATTTTAACGGGATTCAATTCAATCTTAACGGCGTTTGCACTCGGCGGAAGTTTAATAATCGTTTCAAGAAAATCGCTTTTACTTATAATACTTTCATCGTTAATGGTAATAATATTCACGGGATTTTTCTACAAGCTGCTTTCGTTCTTCTTCCTGCCGATACTTGTGCTCCCGTTTAATGCAATTGTGCTTTCAACGTTGTACAGCTTAAAATTCAGGCAGGAGCACAGCGATTTGGTACTGCTGTATTTCAAGCCCGGCTCACCCGAAGAGAATTTTTACTATCACAACGTACGTAAAAACAGGTTCGAACGATTTAAGTTTCTCTTTCCCGAGCTTCCGTTTTTCGGCGAGTGGTTTATAACTCAGGGACACGACAGCGAACCGACTCATCAGGACGACTGGAAGTACGCCTGGGATTTTGAAATAAAAGACGAGGAAGATTCATTATATAAAGACGACGGTAAAACGGTTGACGATTATTACTGCTACAATCTTCCGGTTGCTGCTTCGTTAGACGGTGAAGTGACTAAGGTTGTAAATCACGTACCCGATAACGATATTGGCGAAGTGAATCTGAAAAACAACTGGGGCAACACTGTTGTAATTGATCACGGCGAAGGATTGTTCTCTGCTGTATCTCACTTAAAACCGGATGAGATAACCGTTGAAATAGGAGACGAAGTAAAGAAAGGCGAAATAATAGGAAGATGCGGAAACAGCGGGCGTTCACCGGTTCCGCATTTGCACTTCCAGTTCCAGGCGAGCGATAAAGTCGGCTGCAAAACATATAAGTTTCCGATTGCACACTTTATCGAACGAACCGGTGAAGAACTGTTCCTAAAAACATTCGACTTCCCTGCCGAGAAAACTTATGTAAGGAATCTTGAGATACACAAAACAATAAAGAAGAGTTTCGATTTTAAATTTGGCGACAAGCTGAAATTCGAATGCACGATTGACGGCGAAACATTCACGGAAGAATGGGAAGTTAAAGTAGATATCTTAAATATGCTTTACCTCGAATCGGACAGGGATGCAACCGCTTACTTTTATCCGTACGAAAAGATTTTCTATTTCACTAATTTCGTCGGCAACAAAAAATCGGCGCTTTATTACTTTTACTTAATTGCGGCAAAGGTGCCGTTAAGCTATCACGAAAAACTGAAGTGGAACGACTCGTTCCCGCTTTCGCTTACTACTAATAACTTAACGCGCTACCTGTCGGAGTTCTTCCTGATGATCGGACAGCAGATAAAATCTACTGCAACCGTAGAGTATCCCGAAAGAAAAGAAGACGCAACCGATTATGTACTGGAATCGACGCTTGTAACCAAGGGCGAAAAGCTTTTCACATTTTATAAAAAAGCCGATAAAGGCAAGCTGATAATAAGCGACGAAGGTTATATTAAAGAGTTCAAATATTATTCAAACGAAAAAGAAATTTTTAAAGCAAGATTATTAGAAAACAAGGAGAATGAAAGATGAAAAAATCACTTTTGATTTTACTGATGCTTATCACACAGATAACAATAACGGCACAAAACAATTCTGTGGATGATAAGCTTTTAGCATTCAAAAACTCATACCAGGAAGAATCGATTGGTAAATACGCACAATCGATTTTAACATTGATGAAAGTGTACGATAAACACAGCGACGATTACTTAATCAATCTGCGCCTCGGCTGGCTTAACTATCTGAATAAGGATTACGATACTTCGATTAAGTATTACAACAAAGCTATTCAGATTGCGGGCAACAACAGCATCGAAGCGTTCCTTGGTTTAACACTGCCTCTTTCGGCAAAAAGTGACTGGGATGCGGTGAAAGAGCTATACAATAAAATTCTTGACCTGGACGAAAATAACTACACGGCAAATTTACGGTTAGGACAAATTTACCTGAACGACGAAAACTATTTGAATGCAAAAGTGTATCTTTCAAAAGTTCAGGAACTTTACCCGGGAGATTACGAAGCGAACTTATCGTTAGCATGGGCTTTATATTATTTGGGTGATAAATCCTCTGCAAGAGAGTTGTTTATTAACGTGCTTACTTTAAGCCCAGGCGACCAAAGTGCATTAGAAGGATTGAAGCTGGTAGAATGAAAAAATCAGCGGTAATAATTATAGCAAGTTTTATAGTTTCAGTTACTTTCGCACAGCCGGGACCAAAGATGTTTCCTTCGGCTTATTATACTTACGGAAACTATACCGACAGCACAAGCTCTAAATCAGTCTCGGCTTACGTGCCTTTTACCTGGAACGGTTTTGATTATCTTACAATTGGATCCGATAACTTAAACATCGATAACCAGCATTGGAAGTATCATCAGCAATTGTTTCTTGCTTCCGGCTCGTTCAACTTTTATCCTTTTTATCTTAAACTCGGTTACCTGCACATAAAAGGCGATTTCGATTATAAACCATTTCCGTTTGAGTACTCCGATTTCCTTAATCTTTACGGTGCTGAAGTTCTGATGAATGTAAATCTTTTATACTTCGGTTTATCTGTTGATTACTCGAATCTTATCGGATACCAGGCACTCGTTATTAAACATTATGGCGGCAGTCTGCTGTGGGTAGTTACACCCGATGTATCGGTTGAGTTGAAACCTGTTTACACTTCGGTAACCGACGGAAGAAAACTGTTTTCAACATCGTTGAGTGTTAATTACTACCCGGTAAAATCGCTGCTTCTTAAATTTTACGGATTTTTAGGAAAGCGTGCTTACTATTACGATGAAGATTTGTTAACTATGTTCAATCAGAATGAAACGCAGCGGAATCTTGCTACATTCAGAATTGAGTACGATGTTATTGATG
>JAJRSV010000386.1 GCA_024278655.1 Bacteroidota bacterium
CCGATGGGATTACCGTTAAACAGGATTGTTGTGTAACGTGCTCCCGGGTCGCCGCCGTTATCAAACTCCCATCCGAAAAGACTTCCGTAAAAACTTTTTACCGCTTCAACGTTATCGGTAAGCAGATCGTGCCAGACAATTTTGCCGGGTAGTTTAGTGTTTGTTGGAGTTTTGGTTATCGGCGGAACGATTAACTCTTTTTGCTCACAGCCGGATAAGAGGAATACCAGGGTAATTAGTAATAATGATTTTATCGTTTGTTTTATTTTCATCTTCAGTTAATGAAAGTTAAAAAAGCTGAACAAATTCAGAAATAAATGAGATTGATGCCAACTTATAAAAACATCGGGATGGCATCAACTCAATAAAATAAATTATTTTACTTCGAGACTGCTGCCTTCGGGTTCCCCTTCCGGCTCGGGAGCAGGTTCAATCGGTTCGCCGATTAACGGTAATTGCGATGCGAGTTGTAAATCGAGCACAAGATCAATTTGGTTAATAACCTGCATCAGTTTTGTTGCTCTTGCCGGTGCAATTGCTTCGCTGAATTTTTTTAGATATTCTCTTTTCAGATTTAATTCCTGTTCCTGCAAATCGAAATTTTTGTTCATCAGTTCAATGGCTTTCTCGTTAGACAGGTTTTCGAAGTTTGCCGCATAATCCTTAATCAATTTGATTAATTGATCGCCGGTTTTCGATACTTCCAGATCGTATTCTCTGTACACCGGCCAGATTGCTTCGGCTTCGGCATCTGTAAACTTCATTACTTCGGTAATCAGCGCTACTTTTTGCGTTGCAATATCCTGACGCAACAATTCAAAGTATGATTGCTGCGCAAATAACTGTGTTGCCGAAGCAGATAATAAAATTAAAATAAAAAATAATTTTCTCATTTCTGTTCCTATGTTTTTTGATTAGCGTAAAATTGTAATTGGAAATTGTGTTTGAAATATAGCAATTTATACTAAAACATTTAACTTATAAACCAACCGGTTCGGGGTTGTAAATTTTAAAACATTTAAAACCGTTGAGTGTGGTAATATCGTAATGCTGAATTTATTTCAGCATCTCAAACCAATTGCTTTGAGACCCTGAAACAAGTTTGTCTGCTGCAAGCAGGTTCAGAATAATATTTTAAAAGTAAGGTGTTAATAAAAATAAATACGCTAACACTCAACTTTTAGAGTCTGTTGCAGAACTAATATTTGTCACTCTGAACCTGCCTGCGGTAGGCAGGCGAAGTGAAGAGTCTCGATTTTTATAAGGATGAGATTCCCTGCCTGCCGGCAGGCAGGTTCATTCCGCTCCGCTACATTCAGAATGACAATTCTAACTTGTGCAACACTAACTTTTAGTTGGGTGACAGAGCACTACCCGATAAAAAATAACGGTTTTAACCGTACAATCACTTGTCGTCTACTTTGGAGGTTGTGTGAAAATCTTGTAAACCGTTAAAACGGTTAAATAATTAATGCGTTTTTTGCCATTATGCCCACAGTTGAAACTGTGGGCTGCTTTAATTTCGTAATTTTCATACAGTATCTGAAGTGAACGGGAATTGATGAATATATAGCGACTGCGTAGCAGTCGAACGTTTGTAAAAAGAGTAAGCCGGGATGATATAGACGATGCCGAAGGTATCGAAGGAAAATGCCTCTGCCGGGCGAAAACTTCAACCACTTCGTGGTTGATGATAAATATTATTTTATGCTATTCTACAAACTTTTGACCCCTTCGGGGTCTTGTGATAAGCGGTTAAAACCATTGAGTGTGGCAATATCGTAATGCTGAATTTATTTCAGCATCTCAAACCAATTGGGTTGAGACCCTGAAACCAGCTTGCCTGCTCCAAGCAGGTTCAGGGTGATATTTTAAAAGTCAGGAGGTAATGGAAGAAGTTTCATTAACACACGGTTTTAATCGTGTGAAATTACAAATGTAATGTGCTAATAAGCCGCATCGATATTAACCGATTAAGCATTCGATTAAAAATAATATCTCCAATCGAATGCAAAGCGCAAACCAACGTACCAAACCGGTCTTAGGTTGGGTAATTCAACTCCTTCCGGAACTACAACCTCTTCGTTATAAGGAATATCAACTCCCGTAATCAACTGAACAACCATGCTCGAACTTTGATCGGTTGAGAATGTACGAAACGGACGATACTCAAGAATTGGGAATTCGAGTTGAGTTGATCTGAAGTTTAACATTACAGTTCCGCTGCCGCCGTTAATTGGAACCAACAATGCATCTTTATTATCTCCGCTACCGTACAAAGTAATTCCTATTTCCCTGCCGAGTATGAATTGAAATCTTCCGATTGGAGTTGCAATACCCGCCTGCCATGGTATTAAGCCGCCGTTAACCGCCTGCACACCAACCGATGCCAAATCTTGTGGAGAAACAAGAGCAAGAATGGGAGCAAGCAAAATCATATCGCCGGGAATGAGCCAGAAGGGCATACGGAAACGAATAATAAATGCTTCGCGTCCGGGTA
>JAJRSV010000387.1 GCA_024278655.1 Bacteroidota bacterium
CGATTCAAGTTCAATCTTACCTTCGCTCAACAGTTTATCAATCAATTCAGTATGATGAAGAACTTCAAAATTACCGCCGAATTGTTTGTATTCATTCTTTAATGAATGAAAACAATGCGGACACGCGGTAACAATTTTTTTAACGTTATACTTGTTAAGAGTTTCAATGTTTTCGGTTATCAGCATTTGAGCTAAATACTCGTTTCCGAGCCGTCTTGCCGTGTCGCCGTTGCATTTTTCTTCAGTTCCCAATATTCTAAAGTCAATATTAGCTTTTTGCATCAATTTAGCAAGTGCTACGGAAACTTTTTTATACCGGTCATCAAACGAACCGGCGCAGCCGACCCAGAAGAGAATCTCGCCGTTCGGGTCTTCAGCCATTGTTTTTATGCCCAATCCTTCTGCCCATTCGGCTCTGTCTGCCGCATTAAATGCCCACGGCGTAAAGTTCGTTTCCAGACTTTTGAATACATTATTCAGATTCGAAGGAAATACGGACTCGGTAAGAACCAAATCCCTGCGCATATCGACTATAGAATCGAGATGCTCAATCATAACCGGGCATTCCTGAACGCAAGCCATACAAGTGGTACACTGCCACAGAACTTTGTCTTCAATATAATCGTGAACAAGTGTTTTTTCAAACTGCTCGCCTTCTGTTTTTCCGGCAACAATCAACGGAGCTTTGTCTTTGGTCCGTTTGCGGATGTTTATCATTATATCCCTCGGCGAAAGGGACTTGCCTACATTGTTTGCGGGACAAGCATCGGTACATCTTCCGCATTCGGTACAAGAATAACCGTCTAAAATCTGCTTCCACGAAAAGTGTTCAATATCTGCCGCACCAAAATATTCCGCATCCTCATCTTCCAAATCGAGCGGCTTAATTGTATTTCTTATCGGATCGAGATTGGCAAAAAACGTATTCGGGATTGATGTTAATACATGAAGATGCTTTGAGTACGGCAGGAAGTTCATAAATCCGAATATCAACAGAATGTGCATCCACCAGAAAACTTCGTAACCGGTTGATGCGAAATCGACAGATGAGTACAGTATGCCGCTTAGAGCTAACGAGACCGGTCTTAATTCACCCGGATGATACTGATAGCCGTTTAATGCAATTGCCGCGGCGTTCTGTCCGTACATCGAAATAACTATAAAAAAGATTAGCATTAAAATTACGACTGCATCAATCTCTGAAGATTTACCCAGTTGCAGACGCGGAACTTTAATTACGAATCTTCTAACCAAAGCAAATATAACGGCAAGGAGTACCAATATTCCCAGCAAATCGGTAACTACCGAAATAGCCGTATAAAACGGACCGAGAAATTCGAGTGAAAATGGTGAGTAGAATCCTTGTATAATGGCTTCAATCACTATAAAGAGGAAGAGCATAAATCCCCAAAAAATAAGAAAATGGATTGAGCCGGCTAAAGGATCGCGTAATAACTTTTGCTGCCCGAAGGCAATTTTAAGAACTCTTAATAATCTTTCCCCTACGTGGTCAAACCTATCATCTTTCTTTTGTCCGACAAGCATATAGAGGATTAAATTCCTGCAGCTCCAGATAAAAAGAGCAAAAGCAAGAACAAAGACCGCAATGAAGATATAATTTCTTGTCGTCATTATTAAACCATATTATTTATTTCAACAAAAAGAACTAAGGTAAAGTTTCGAACCTTTTAGAAATACCAAAGTAAATTGATGCCGCAACAAAAACTTTTGCCGCCATCCAGAACGTAAACAATGCAGCACCAACTGCAATCGCCTCGTTCAAATTATGTAAGTAAAACAGATTTAAATAAATCGTCCCCGAAATAATTATTAAAATGCTTCCTGCAAACATCGACAGGATAACACCGATATAAGATTTGTACCGTTGAACAAGAAACCCTACAACAAACGCAGCTACGGGAAACGCAAGCAGGTATCCGCCGGTAGGACCGAACAATCTGGCAAATCCTAATGACAAATCGGCGGTATGCGCAAATACAGGCAAGCCGATTGCACCGACTGCCAGATAAATAATTTGGCTGTATGCACCGTTCCTCGGACCTAACAACGCGCCTGCAAGTATAACCATCATTGTTTGAAGCGTAAACGGTACGGGTTTAAACGGAATTGTAATTTGTGCAGCTACTGAGGTTAAGAACGTAAAAGATAGAATCCAAAAAAGTTGTGAGGTTCTTAACCGGGTAATTGTATCAATCAGTAAATTTGTTTTTGCTTTATCTTTTATCGCCATACCTTCCTCAAATTAAATGTTTATTAAAAAATTCCTTAGTTGTATTTAGTAATTGCTCTAACTTAGTATTTGTTCCTTCAAAAGGATGAGCGGCATTAAAAGTATGACTTGCAGCCGGGATAATTACCAACTCGCTTTTACTTTTATCCGACCATTCATATAACTTTTTAGCTTCATCCGGTTTAACCGTTAAATCCTGTTCGCCCTGAACAATCAACAACGGTTTATTTAAATTCTTAACGGCTTTTTCGATGTTTAACTTGTCATCCTTATTCTGCTCGATGTCTTCCAGAAAATCCACGTTCATTCGCATCACCTGGTTGGTTCGGGTATTAAGCACTTCCATAACACCTTTTTCGCGCCAGAGCTTTTTTTGTCTTTCGGTAAAGCGGTCGAACGTTGCAACCGAAGCCCATACGGCTACAGCTTTAACTTCATCGCGCTGCGAAGCAACCAATAACGAAACCCCGCCTCCTCTGCTGTGTCCGATTAAACCGATACCTTTACTCGAAGGGTCGCCGAAAAAGCCGAAGTTATAAGCATCAATCATCTCATTAAGTTCATCAACTTCAAGCGAAATGGTGTTTTCGGCAAATTTATCAAGTTCGGTAAATTCGGTTAAACTTTTACCGATACCGTTATGAGAAAAATTAAATGTAAGAACAAAATAACCTGCACCGGCTAAATACTCGGCAGCATAAGGAACAAAACCCCAATCTTTAAAACCTTTAAAGCCATGAGCGTAAATTACACACGGTGACGTGTTAATGTTTTCAATTCCGAAGGCGGAAATTGAAAGATTGTCGTTTCTGCTGGTCTTTAGAATAAAATCTTCACTCATTCAAATCAAATATGGTTATTAAAGTTTGAAAAGTCAAGAAATTGAGCAAAAATTAAACTTTTTTTTATCCGATTGAATTTGAACTGGTAGTTTGTTTTTCTAATTTTCTTTTTATATTAAATTTTAGTTGTAAAAACGATTTTTATAGAAACATAAACTATGAGTACCGGCGTAAAACTACTTGTAATTCCTTCAATCGATATCAAGAACGGTAAAACCGTACGTGTTGTAAAAGGCATTCCCGAGCTTGACTGCAAGGAATACGGCGATGACCCGGTTGAGATGGCAAGAATTTGGCGAGCGGAGAACTTTAAATTAATTCACATTGTCGATTTCGACGGAGCGCATGAACGTTCGAAAAAAAATTATCCTATAATCGAAAAAATTTGCAGGTCGATTATCATTCCGGTTGAATTTGCGGGCGGTATAAGAACTATTGAAGATGCCGATGAAATTTTTGAAGCGGGTGTAACGCGGCTTGCAATTAATACAATGGCGGTAGAAAACCGTAAAGAGTTTATTAAACTTTTCGAGAAGTACGGTCCGACTAAAATTTGTATTTCACTCGATATAAAAGATGAAGAATTATTAACCTGCGGAAGGAGTGTAAGAACAGGTATTTCGTACATCGATTTTACAAAGGAGATGGTTGATATTGGAATTACAAGATTTTTAGTATGCGATATTTCGAGAAACGGAACTTTACAGGGACCGAACATCGAACTATCGAAACACGTTGCCGAAATTACCGGAGCAAAAATAACTCACTCAGGCGGTGTAAGAAACAAAGATGAACTGATGGATCTTCAGAATTTATTACCTTTGGGAGTCGATTCGGTTATAATTGGCAGAGCACTTTACGAAAACAGGTTTCCCTGTCAAAAACTTTGGCGGGTTGCCGAATCGGGAATCTTTAATTAAATTAATTATCAGTTATGGAAACAGAAGCAAAAAATAAAGTCCACAGCAGTTTTTGGGCAAACATATTTGCCTATCCGACAGAAGAAACAGATCTTCAAAAATCTCTTCAATCAATTCCGCTGTTCCAGGAGCTAAGTAAGAAAGATATCGCGCTCCTGATGAACATAATCCACAACCGGAATTACCTGCCGGGAGAATATATATTCTACCAGGGCGATCCGGGAATAGGATTATACATAATAAGAGAAGGCAGTGTTGAAATTTACCGCGAAGATGAAAAAGGTGAAGAGAAAATTAAACTCGCAACCTTCGAAAAAGGAGACTTCTTCGGCGAACTTGCTATGGTTGACGGCGAGAAGCGCTCCGCATCGGCTATTGCAGCAAGCGATACGCGTGTTGCGGTTATCTTTAAACCCGACCTTGACGAGTTTATAGAAAAATATCCGAAAAAAGGAATTAGAATATTGCAGGGAATTGCACAAATAATTGCTACAAGATTAAGAGCATTAAACGAAGAATACTTTTCCCTTCTGAACAAAATAAACAAAACAGGAGGATAAAATGGAACCCGAAATTAAAAAAGTTTTAGTCCCTATAGATTTTTCAGACTATTCAAAAAATGCATTAAAGTATGCAATAGGTTTTGCTAAAAAGTTTAAAGCGGATATGATTCTTATTTATGTTGTTGAACCGGTTATCTATCCGCCCGATTTCAGCATGGGACAAATTGCAATACCTGCCGTTAGTGCCGAGTGGGATAAAAAAGCAAAAGAAGAACTTGATAAGCTTGCCAAAACCGAAATACCGCCCGATATAAATGTTACTACCGTTATTAAAACGGGTAAGCCCTTTGTTGAGATAATTGATACTGCCGAAGAAGTGGATGCAGACATAATTATCATTGCCACGCATGGGCATTCGGGCGTAGAACATATTTTATTCGGAAGCACCGCTGAGAAAGTCGTACGAAAAGCCCCCTGCCCCGTACTAACACTACGAGAACCGATAAAAGGATTTCATTTCAGGGAAGAGATAAAGAAAGAAAGTGAATGATTGAATGCCTGAATGGTTGAATGTAATATTTATTCTTTTACATAAACCCATTTAATCAAACCGTCATTAGCATTTGTTGTTAGGAGTGTTCGTGGTGCCTGGTTCGTAGTTCGTGGTTTATAGATTATAATCTTGTAATCTTGTAATTATTATTCATACAGTCATTCAAAAGGGTATAAAGTAAGCTCGCGTAATTTAGTTTTTTCTTTCAATTACAAAATCAACCAATGCTTCGAGAGCAATTTTGCTGGGTGAATCAGGCAGGATAGATAATGCCGCTTTTGCTCTTTGGGAATATGTTTGAGCTGTCTTGAACGCATATTCAATTCCCCCGTTCGATCTAACAAATCCTATTACATCTTCAATATCTTTTGATGTTCCGCCGTTCTTTATAATCTTAATAATTCGGGAAGCTTCCTGCTTCGATACTTTATCGAGTGAATAGATAAGCGGCAGTGTAATCTTCTTTTCTTTAATATCGCCGCCCACAGGTTTACCAATTGTTCTTACCGTGCCTTCGTAATCCAAAATATCGTCTCTTATCTGGAATGCCATTCCCAATGAGTTGCCGAACTCTTTCAGCGCCTTTTGATATTCGGGATTATCGGATGCGCTTAATGCACCAATCTCGCAGCAGGTTTCCAATAGCGAAGCTGTCTTATCCGAAATAATCCTGAAGTAAGTTTCTTCGTCTATATCGAGCTTTCTCGTCTTTTGAATTTGAAGAAGCTCGCCTTCCGACATTCTTTTAACCGTGGTGGTAATAACACCGAGGAAATCGTAATCTTTGTTTTCAACTGCAATCATCAAACCGCGCGAAAGAAGATAATCGCCCATAAGCACGGCAATTTTATTCTTAAACACTTTATTAACCGACCACATTCCCCTCCGTTTATCCGCATTATCAACAACATCATCGTGAATTAATGTAGCCGTGTGAAGCAGTTCTACAAGCACGGCACCGCGGTAAGTCCGGTCGTTTACACCGCCTGCAACTTTTGCCGAAAGCAATACGAGCAGCGGTCTTATCTTTTTGCCTTTCTGACGAATAATATAACGCGCAACCAAATCAACCAAACCGACACTCGAACGCATCGATTGTTTAAACTGGTCCTTAAATGTATCTAATTCCGATTTTATAGGCTGGCTTATTTTAGAGAGTTGCCCTTTAATCACGTTTTTCTCAATGATATTTTTGAAATAAATATACTTATTTCGTATAACAGAACCAATGGAATGGCAAGCAGTATCTGCGAAACCGGGTCGGGCGGAGTAAGAAATGCCGCGAATATTAATATAGTTACCAAACCGTACTTTCTGTATTTTCTCATTATTGCAGGAGTAAGTATTCCTAATTTTGTAAGAAAGAATGAGAGCATCGGCATTTCGAAAACCAAGCCGGCGCCCAGCATAATACTGATAATTATACTCATGTATTCGTTTATTGCAAAGTTGTTCTTTATCGCTTCGGTCCCGAAAGATGCAACAAACTGCATAGCAAGCGGAAGAAGAACAAAATATGCAAACACTATTCCCAGCAGAAAGCAGAGTGATGAAAAAACCACAACTCCGAGTACATACTTCTTTTCTGTTTTCTTTAATGCCGGAGCTATGAACTTCCATAGCTGATAAAATATATTCGGAAGACTTAAAAGAATTCCTACAATTACCGCAACCTGTATGTAAAGAAATATTTGTCCGAACGGTTTTAAATTCTGCAAAACCGCACCGGCATCCCTTGCAGGTTTAAGAAGAATAATATTTACAAGCTGATCGATAAATATCCATGCTATAATGGTTCCCACGAATACACCGATAATTGCATAGATTAAGCGCCAACGCAGTTCCTCGAGATGTTCGAGGAACGTCATTTCGGCTTCACCCTCTTCTTCTTCTTCGAGTTTGTCTTCCAATAATTCTTCTTCTGCCACGGCGAGGACTTTTAATTAAATTAATTTAACTCTGCGTACAGCGGAAATCCCGAACATAAATTTTTCACTTCGGACTTTAATTCTTCCAACTTCGATTCATTATCATAATTTTCAATTGCCGAATTTATTATCTCCGCAATCTTTATCATCTCGTTCTCTTTCATACCTCTTGTAGTTACAGCGGGTGTGCCTATTCTTATTCCGCTTGTAACAAACGGACTCTTAGTATCGAACGGAACCATGTTTTTGTTAACCGTTATTCCCGCAAGCTCAAGCGATTTTTCCGCCTGCTTGCCTGTTATATTCTTATTCGATAAATCTATAAGCATAAGATGATTATCCGTTCCACCTGATATAACATCAAATCCGAATTCCATTAATTTTCCGGCAAGTGTTTTGGCGTTTTTAACAACCTGCTTAACGTAAGTTTCAAAGTCGTAGGTTAATGCTTCGCCGAACGCAACGGCTTTAGCCATAATGATGTGCATCAACGGTCCGCCCTGAATACCCGGCATAACCGTACTGTCGAAAATTTCGGACATCATTTTAACCCTGCCGCTCTTCGGTGCGGTAATACCGAACGGGTTTTCTTTATCTTTACCGATAAGAATAATTCCGCCTCGAGGTCCGCGTAAAGTTTTATGTGTTGTTGATGTAACAACATCGCAATACGGAAGCGGATTGTTCAGTAATCCTTTTGCAATCAAACCAGCGGGATGAGCCATATCGCACATAAGGAAGGCACCTACCGAATCTGCAATTTGTCTTAGCTTTTCATAATCCCAATCCCTCGAATAAGCGCTTGCACCGGCAATAATCATTTTAGGTTTTTCTTTTTTCGCAAGGTCTTCAATTATGTTATAGTCTAAAAGGCGTGTTTCTTTGTTGAGTTCGTAACCTACTGCCTGATACAGCTTTCCGGAAAAGTTTACGGGAGAACCATGAGTTAAATGTCCTCCGTGTGCAAGACTCAAACCCAAAAACTTATCACCCGGTTTCATCAAAGTCATAAACACAGCCATATTTGCCTGCGAACCGCTGTGCGGCTGCACGTTCACATATTCTGCATTGAATAATTTTTTTAATCTTTCGCGGGCAAGGTTTTCAGCCATATCAACAAACTCGCATCCGCCGTAATATCTTTTAGCAGGATAACCTTCGGCATACTTGTTTGTTAATACAGAACCGGCTGCTTCCAATACCGCGGGACTAACAAAGTTCTCGGATGCAATCAGTTCGAGTGTATTTTGCTGCCGTCCAATCTCCAGGCGATGAACGTCGTATAATTCTTTATCGTTTTTTAAGTAATCAAACATTGGATTCACCTGTAAAAAGTTTTACTTAATTATAAAACAAACAAAAGGTTCTTCAAAAATACTTTTTTTGAAGAACCTTTATGTGAAGAAACATACTCATTAAATGTTTACGGCACTGTTATGCTTTTTCCAATCCAATCGAAGCAGGAACCTTTAATCGGTATTACATCGCCCGATTTATATTTGCGGAAGAAGTAATCTTCCTGTGTAGGTACTACTGCCGAAAGTGCGTTTATTCTTTCCTGTGCCTGGCTCAGAGAAGGATCGAGACGCTTAGCTTTTTTGTATGTATCTACCGCAAGCTGGTAAACAAGTTTAGTCTCGAAGCCCTGATCACAATTACGTGCCGAAAGTTCGTACAAATACCCGATGTAAAAAATCGGCAATCCCCATCCGCCGCCTACTTCACTTGCTTTCAGATAGTACCTTCTTGCTTTCGCATATTTTTTCATACCGCTGTAAACAGTACCGAGATTCAGGTAATTTTCCTTTTTATCCGGTTCAAGTTCAATAAGCTTAAGATAAGCTTTTTCGGCTTTTTTAAGCTGATCGGTCTTTTCGTATGCTGTAGCAAGCTGAGTCCAGTAATTAATAGTCTCGGGTGATTTTTGAACAAGGAACTCAAGCGGTTCAATTGCTTTATCATATTCTTTAGCTCTTATAGCGGTAGAAGCAAACTTCCAGGCTTTTGCCAGATTTTCTTTATCGTTAAGCCAGTTCTTCCGTGTAAGTTCTATTAATTCGTCTATGTTTTCTACCAGGCTTTCCAGTACCTGAGGCCAGACAGGATTGTCGGGTTCTCTTTCAGCAAGATAAGTGTACAGATCGATTGCCTTTGTTTTGTAATCGTTACTATCGGATGCATTTTTAATGTACAGCTTGCCTAACCTGTCGTAATAATACGATGATAAATTTTTATCGTATTCAATTGCTTTTTCGTATTCGGCAATAACCTGTTCATCCGGCAAATGCAGCCAGGTTTCGGAAATATACGCTTTGTGAGACTGGAAGTATGCTTTGTCTTCGGGATAATGCTCCATAGCAAGGTCATAAAAGTACAATATAGTATCTTCTATGCTTTTCTTCATCTCCGGAGCTATGTCGGTAGAATCGTGCAAATACCACATAGCATCTTCCATTTTATAATAAATCCATTTTCTGAATTTGTCGGGATCAATTTTCAACACTTCCCAACCGTAAGGTAATGCGTCGGCATATTCCTTATTCTTATGATATTCGGAAAACAAACTATATTTTGCAAGAAGCTGTAAACTATCGGAACTGTTAAAGTTATCCGAAGCAGCGCTTGCAAGTACAAAAGAATTAAATAGAAGGAATAAGAACAATGTTAAACCAAATATTTCTTTTAACCTTTTCAAGACTATTCCCTTTTAAATTATTCTTGATAATTATTTTTCTTGCCTGATAAACCAGAGCTCGCCAAAAGTTAAACCGACGTTAATCCGGAAAAACTGTTCGCGAATTAAACCCGATTCGGTTGTTCCTCTGTCGGAATATTCAAAACCGACATCCAAACTGTTGCCTATGCCGAGCGGATAAGAGAAACCGGCAAAAACAGAATATTGATTTATATCGACACCGTTAATTCTGTATTGAGTTTGTTCGTAGCTTAAACCCGCGCGCAACTGTATTTGTTCCCACGCAGATGATCCGGATAAATTTGTAGGAATATACTCAAATGCCGCACTTATTTTGTTTACATCCCTCAAAGAACCTGAAGCCACACCGCCAATATTAAATTGCGACCATGGCTGATAAATGTAATCGATATTTACTACATACTTTTGTGTTATTCCCATCGTAATACCGGCGGCTAAACGAACCGGTATTTTCATCGTTGTCTCGCCGTATCCCAAAGTATCGGGCACTGTACGCCTCGAAATAGTAAGAAGCGTATCCATCACCAATTCGTCTATAATATTTGCAGAAACGCCAATTCTTAAATTAGATATTGTTTTAGAATTAAACAAACTTGCAAAGTTTTGTGAAATTAAACCTACTGTTGAACCGAAACCCCTCGGTCTGTAATCAAGCTCCAGATTTGCAGGATTGTAAGTAATAACATCGAAGTCTATTTTGGAAATGTACCTGAGAGTTCCGAAATAATACTCAGCAGTAGCACCGAAAACCCAATCGGCAAACGAAACCGTAGCTCCCATAAACAATCTCGATAATCCGCCTTTACCTTCGTAAGTGGTTGTATAGTCACTTATAAAAGGCGGAGTGTTAGTATTCCTTTCTACAACCTGATAACTTACCCTGCTGTAAGGAATCAATCCCGAAGCAAAACCGATTCCGTATTTCGAACTGATCGGGAAAGCAAAAGTAAATCCTTTGAAATCCGCATCGGAATAAAAAGCAGTTTGGTTTGCATCGGAAAGATTTACGCCGTTTAAAATCAAACTGAATTCAATTCTTGTGAGTTTTAATGCTGCCCACGAAGCGGGATTTAAGATTTCAACGTAATCCCTGTTAAGCATTGCGGTTCCTGTGTGTGCAAGCCCGAATGCCCTTGCAGAGTATGTATAATCTACATTACCGATTCCGTATCTTGTATAAGCCGAGCTGCTTTGCGCCAAAGCAACCGAACCGAATAAGATAAAAGAAATTATAAAATATGTTTTAAATATTTTCATTTGTTCCTTTGAGTGTATATAATTCTCAATCTCGGACGCTGCGTGGAATCGGGATAATCACTCCCCTTCAACGCAAATAACTCCAAACCCTCATCAACTTCAACCGGCTTAATAATCAATCCCTGATTATTACCGGTGCTAATCCATTCGTTAAGCAGCCCTGTTATGTTTCCCTGATACGTATCACCTACTCTTGCTATTAATATTCCGTTTCCTTCGGTACTATTGTCAGTACTATCGGTAACTTTATACACTTTAAGATTACCGTTGAAAGGTGTACCGGTTATTGAATTAATTGTATCGGCTGTAATAAACAGTTCGGCATTGTTAACAATAATATCGTGCGGAATGCCCGAAAGGTCGAAGAAAATTTTCGACTGAATGGAAACGCTTCCCTGCACACCTATCTCGCCCTGCGGAAGAACGGGAACCGGTGCATCTACCACACTTACATCTAAAAAGATAAAACCTTTAATCGTATCTACATAGCTGCCGGCTTTTTCTATTACAACACTTATTTTAACAGCTTCGGTGGATGTTGTAGTAAGCGCTTCGAAGCCGACGATTTTAGCAGACGATTCCACAGGTTTGCAGTAAATACCGTAATTACTTTCCATCGTTGAATCGATTGAGTTAATAATCCAGGAATTTATCAGTCCGGCATCCAATCCTACTGTATAAAGAGAATCTGTAAACTCACGGCTTGTAACAAGATCCTGCTGGTCGTAATCCAGACTGGCGAGACTATCGATTGTAAAAGAAGATGCAGCCCATCCGGTGTTTATTTTATGAACCGTAAAATCCATATTTGCCGTCGTATCGGCTGCGGCAAAAGTATAAGCGGGCGTTAGTTTAATAAAAGCTTCGTTAACAACAATGTTTCCGTCCAGAAAATCCTGCCTCATCGAATCGTCAACAAAGAAGAGAAATTTCATTAATGTTGATGCGGTAATGCTGTCGCGTTTGCCGATTAAAATTTTGGATGAAAATCCGAGCGGAACAACTTCTTTAAAATATGAAGATGTTTGAAATATAGAGCTGTCTCTTGTATCGAATGTTTTAATGCTAATAAGGTCTCTGTCCACCAGGTCGATGCCTATGTTGGTAGGTTCATCGCTGCACGAACCGAGCAGAAGAGCAAAAATGACAAGGATAATGAGAACAAGAATTTTTTTCAATTATTTACTCCGGACAAATCTTTAATTATGTAATTGCAAACCTCAAAAAAATTATCGGCAACAAAACTTGGCATTTTATTTTCCTTTTGCAAGATAGAAAGCGTTTCCCCTCCCCTTCCGGTTTTAACAAGAATTGTTTTTAATCCGGCATTCATTCCGCATTCAATATCCGAAACAGCATCACCCACAAAGTAAGATTTTGAAAGATCGATATTGTGCTCTTTAGCTGCTTTATAAATCATTTGAGGAGACGGCTTTCTGCATTCACTTTCTTCGGGCGAACTAAAATCGGGATGATGCGGACAAAAATAGAAAGCATCAATCTGTACATTATCTTTTTCCAATAGCTCGTTAATCTTCCGGTTCACCTTTTCAACATCTCCGGCAGTAATCAACCCTCGTGCAACACCCGACTGATTAGAAATAACAATTAGTTTAAAGTTGAATTCAGCTTTCAAGCGGAACAAAGAACTACCGACACCGGGATACAGCTTTACTTTATCCGGATCACCTAAATATCCGGGGTCTTCATTCAGCGTTCCGTCACGATCTAAGAATATTGCCTGGGCGGTCATTAACTATTAGATAATATCGTCTTGTAAAGATCGATATACTTTTTAGCAGAAGAGTTCCAACTAAAATCTGATTTCATACCGGCTTTCATTATCTTCGTCCATACTTTCTTATCCTCATAAACCTTTAATGCACGTTTTATTTCTTTCAAAAATTCCTGCGCATCGTACTTTTTGAACATAAAACCGTTGCCCTCTTCGGTTTTTTCGTTAAAGCGTTCAACCGTATCGGCTAATCCGCCCGTTTCTCTTACTATAGGCACAGTGCCGTACCTTAAACTGTACATCTGGTTCAAACCGCACGGTTCGTACTTGGAAGGCATTAAGAACATATCGGCTCCGGCTTCAATTAAATGAGCAAGCTCATCGTTAAAGCCGAGATAGCAAGCAAATTTATCTTTATACTTATGCGCCATCTTATCGAAGAATGTATGATATTTTTTATCGCCGGTGCCCAGCAGAATTAATTGAATATTGAGTTTCATTAAATCCGGGAAAATCTTCTGTATCAGGTCCATTCCTTTCGAATCATACAATCTCGATATAATACCCAGCACAGGAATGTTTTCATCGTACTGAAAACCGAATCTCTCGGTAAGAGCTTTCTTGTTCTCTTTTTTATTTTCAAGAGTTTTGATGTTGTATTTCTTCGGAAGATGTTTGTCTTTTTCGGGGTTCCAGACTTTTATATCAATTCCGTTCCTGATACCGAACAAATCGTTCTTTCTTTTTGCGAGTACACTCTTCAAACCGGCTCCGAATATATCGTCTTTTGTAATTTCCTGAGCATAAGTTTCACTAACGGTATTAATAACATCACTGTAAAGCAGTCCGCTTTTCATAAAATTCAATTTGCCTTGATGAATTATTCCTTTAGGCGAATTCAATTCTTCGGGCAAACCTGTTTTCTTAAACGAAGAGGCGGGAAAAACTCCCTGGTATTCGAGGTTATGAATTGTAAACAATGTTTTGAACTTGCTGAATTGCTCTTCATCCTTGTAAACGGTTTTAAGATAAGCCGGAATTAAACCGCACTGCCAATCGTTGCAGTGAATAAGGTCGGGTATCCAGCCGAGCTTTTGAATAAGCTGGAATACCGCCTGATTCAAAAGAATGAAACGCTCGTCGTTATCTTTATAGTCCTTGCCAGTCATCGGATCGGCATATAAACTGTTTCTGCTTCCGAAGTATTCCTCGTTATCGAGGAAATAAATCTGAACTCTTATACGCTGCCCCGGCAAGAAACTCGATTTCAAAGAAAACACTACATCTTTATCACCGATTTTCACCTGAAGGTCTTTCAAACGAACTACTTCGTGTATTTTAAATTTTCTATCGTCAATTGCACCGTATTTAGGTACCACAATTCTTACCTCATGACCAAGTTCCGCTAAGGTTTGTGGCAACGCAGCAGAAACATCGGCTAACCCCCCGGTTTTTACAAATGGAACAACTTCAGATGTGACAAATAAAATTTTATACTTTTTTGATGGCATATTCACTTAAAAATTTTGAAATAATGTGCAAATTTACTAAAATTTAAAGTTTTTACAAAAAATGATTGGTACACAAGATTAACCCGGCTATTTGTTCCGAAACTCCGTTTTTATTTTTTAGTAAGGGGATGATAAAAGAACTTAAATAAGAGAAATTTTTAGTTTAAATTTGTTTTCACAATAAAAGAAATCTTTATATGAAATTAATTATAAATATGTCGATAGCAGCTCTGTCAATCCTGTTATTAATATCGTGTGCCGCTTCAACCGGAAGCAGATACGAAAAAGACGATATTGAAAAAGACAAAGTGAAGACAGTTGTCGAAGATTTCGATATCACTCCCTATAAAACCAAAATTGAAATAGACGAAGAAGCTTCGACCAATAAAAAATTTACGGATGTATGGTACGAGTATAAAAACACTAACGAAACCGGAAACCGAAACAGGAAAATTGTTGCCACGGTTGACGGTTACCGCGTGCTGATAGTTGCAACCGATAACATTGAAGAGGCAAACGAGATAAGAGATAAGGTTGCACAGCAAACAAACGGCAAAGAAGTTTATATAAGTTTCGAACCGCCTTTCTATAAAGTAAAAGTTGGGGATTTTACCGACCTTTCGGAAGCAAACGATTTGCAATTTAAATTAAAGCAGCTTGGTTATTCCGAGGCACGCGTGGTTCAGGAATCGGTAAACATTTTTGAATGATGAAGAAACTGTTATTCAATCCTGCGCAAATTGTTACGGTTGATACCGGCGGTAAAAATTTTAAAAGAGGTAGCGAACTTAACAACATCTCTTCCCTTTCAGAGCATTCAATTGTAATTGAAGACGAAAAAATTGTAGACATCATTCCTACAAACTCCGTTAATAAAACTAATTATGACCAAACGATTGATTTAACCGGTAATGTTATTCTGCCCGGATTGGTAGAGTGCCACACACATTCTGTTTTTACCGGCTCACGTGCAGACGAATTCAGGCAAAAGTTAGCCGGTGTTGATTACGAAACAATCGCAAAGCAAGGCGGAGGAATCAATTCAACCGTAAAAGCCGTACGCAATTCATCTTTCGATGAGATTGTTAACGAAGTAAAACCAAGAGTTGAACATTTCATTTCGCAGGGAATTACCACGCTCGAAATTAAAAGCGGCTACGGACTGAATTTCGAAAACGAAATGAAGCTGCTTAAAGTAATCAACTTTTTAAATGAAATTTATCCGATTGATATTATACCTACATTTTTGGGAGCACATACTTTCCCTCCTGAGTACAAAGACTCACACGAAGAATACGTAAACGAAATTATCGATAAGATGCTCCCGCACATTGCTGAACAGAAACTTGCAAAATTCTGCGACGGCTTTTGCGAATCGACAGCTTTTTCTGCTGCTGAAATCGATTTGATTTTTAATAGGGCAGCCGAAACTGGACTTAAACTTAAGCTGCACACCGAGCAGTTCAACGTTATTGGCGGACTGGATGTAGC
>JAJRSV010000388.1 GCA_024278655.1 Bacteroidota bacterium
AAAATTGAAAACTATCTTAAACCTTTTTCTCCAACTGTAACTCCTTTTGCTTCAAAGCTTGTTATTGTAAGCAGCAAAAACGGGAAAGAGGGATTAAACCTCATCGGCATACCGCCCGAAGCAAAGCCATCGGGATTGAACAAGGATTTGGTTTCCGGTACGTTCGATTTTAAAAGTGGAAGCAATTCAATTGTTGTTGGAAAGAAGCTCGCAAATAAATTGTTCCTTAAAGTTGGTGATGCGGTAACATTATTTGCCCTAAATAAAGATGAAATACCATCTCCTTCTAACCCGCCGAACATCGGAAAATTTAAAATTGCAGGGATCTTCGAAAGCGGAATGGCGGAGTACGATGATCAGTATGCTTACACATCACTGAAAGCGGCGCAGGAGTTATTCGGCATTGGCGATAACATAACCGGATATAACATAAAACTGAAAAACATATCGAAGATAGACAGCTTAACAAAATTTCTTCAACGAAAATTAAGATACCCGCACTACGTTCGTTCGATTTATCAGATTCACAGGAATATTTTTACGTGGATTGAACTGCAGAAAAAACCGATACCGATTGTACTCGGCTTAATAATTATTGTTGCAGTGTTCAACATCATCGGAACTCTTTTGATGATAGTGCTTGAAAAAACAAATTCAATCGGAATTCTGAAATCAATAGGAGCTAAACGAAAACAAATTGTTAAGATATTCATTCTGCAAGGCATTGCTGTTGCAATTACCGGTATTACACTCGGTAACCTGCTGGCTATAATTTTAATGGAGATCCAGCTTAAGTTTAATATTATAACACTTCCCTCTTCGGTTTATTTTATGAGTAAGGTTCCTATTTTATTACAACCCGATACGTTTATACTTGTTTCGTTTGTTGCTTTTGTTTTAAGCATAGCCGCTTCTCTTATACCCAGTTACATAGCGGCGCGCATTCGTCCAATTGATTCGCTGAGGTTTAGCTAATGAACTTTGAATATTTTATAGCACGAAGATATCTGGTATCGAAGCACAAGATTAATTTTATCACAATCATCTCGATGATTTCGATTGTCGGAATTACAATTGGTGTAGCTGCTCTGATAGTAGTTCTTTCGGTATTTAACGGATTCGGAAGTCTTGTAACAAAATTCCTGATGAATTTCGAACCGCACATCCGTGTTGAAATTATTTCTCAGCAAGGAATGGCACAGCAGGATAAGTTATTGAACCTGCTTCAAAACACAGACGGGATAAATTCTTATTCGGCTTTTGTTTCGGGCAAGGTGCTTGCTTATAACCAAGCCGAGGTACAGGTTGTTAATCTAAAAGGAATAAATACAGAAGTTGCTGAAGATGTATATAACTTTAAGTCAAGTATCCGTTACGGTTCCGATAACCTTCATTCCGGAACACGGGTTCCTAATGTAATCTTAGGAATGCAGCTTGCAAGCAAACTGCGGGTTGTTACCGGCGATACACTTAATTTAATCTCGCCTGTCGGAATAGAAAAATCGATAACTCAGTTTTCATTACCGCTTACCGGAAAGGTTAATGTGGAAGGGATTTATGTTTCGAACAACAACGACTACGACGGTTCATACATTATAACAGATTTGAAATTCGCACAGTTTTTATTGGGGTACAAAAACAGAATACAGGGTTACGAAATCCGTCTTAATAATTCGGATGACGCCTTTGAAATTAAAGAGTATCTCCAAAGCAAATTACCTGATAAAGATTTCAGCGTAAGCACATGGTACGATTTTCATAAAGAACTTTACTCGGTAATGGAAATAGAAAGATGGACGGCTTACTTAATTCTTTCACTTATTATTGCGGTTGCAACGTTTAATATTCTCGGTTCCCTGTCAATGTCGGTAATTGAAAAGAAGCGTGACATAGGAATATTGAGGACAATGGGAATAAGCGAAAAATCGGTACTTAAAATTTTTATGTTCGAAGGAATACTTATCGGAATTATCGGCACATTACTCGGTGCAGTGATCGGATATCTAATTTGTTATTTGCAAATACATTACAACATTTATCCTTTAAATCCGGCTCAATACAAAATCGATTCGCTCCCAATCGAAATCAGATGGTCTGATTTCTTTTATATAAGCGGTGCATCGATGCTGCTGTCGTTTTTAGCATCGTTGTATCCGGCAAAGCGTGCGGCAAAAGTCAATCCTATTCAGGCAATTAAATGGGAATAGTTTTTTATGAGTGATTATATTCTTAAAGCTGAAAATATTTTCAAATCGTATCAGACGAATAAAAAGTTAAAAATTGAAGTTTTAAAAGGAATATCATTAAACGTTATCCCCCATAAAATTTCGGTGATAGTCGGTGCATCGGGTGCGGGTAAAAGCACGCTGCTGCATTTGTTAGGTGCTCTCGACAGACCTGATTCAGGCAAGGTCATTTACGACGGTAAAAATATATTTGAAATGTCGGATGAAAAATTAGCACGCTTCCGAAGCGAAAACATCGGATTCATTTTTCAGTTCCATCATCTGCTGCCGGAATTTACTGCGCTCGAAAATGTAATCATTCCGCAAATGATAAAGGATAAACCTATTGAGGAAGCAAAACAAAGAGCCGAAGAACTTTTGGAACGTGTCGGATTAAAAGAGAGGATGAACCATAAACCCGCAGAACTTTCCGGCGGCGAGCAGCAAAGGGTTGCGGTTGCACGTGCGCTTGCCAACAACCCGCAAATAATTTTTGCCGATGAACCAACCGGTAACCTCGATTCCAAAAACAGCGAGTCAATTCATCAATTAATTTTAGAACTGCGAGACGCTATGAATGTTACATTTGTTATTGTAACCCACAATGCAAACCTTGTAAACCTTGCCGATATTGTTTATGAAATTAAGGACGGAAAGCTGAAGGAGAGAGATTGAATCAATGGATGAATGGATGAATGTTTGAATGGAAGACTAAAGATTACCCACCTACTCCCGATAAATCGGGATTCGGTGGGCAGGAAGTAAAAAGACAAAAGAAACTTGTAAAATCAGCTTGACTATGCGTGAATGTGGCTTAAACATTAACATTGCCTAAAAATATATCCTGCCGCGTGAAGTAATTCAAATCAATTTATAAGTCCCGCAAGGGACGGATGAAAACACCAATAAATAATTTTACAGATTTAATACAGTATTTTTCTGTAATCAAAATTCTTGTAAAATTATTTGACATTTTAAAAGATATTTTCGATATTCACTTGTAGATTTTATATGTCACATACTCGGGGGCTTATCATTGCCTGATAACATAAAAAATAATTTCTACAGTTCCTTCCCCATATATATATATATATATGCAGAGCGGGAGGGAAATATGTTGAAATTAATTTCTCTCCTTTGTTTATTTCTTTATGAAACTTTTCATAATGTCCCAACTGACGGGCAAACATACAATTTTACCATCCGAAGCTTCAGCGAAGGAGGGCATTCATCCAATAAGCCATTCACTGCCAATAAGCGATGGCAGAAAGACTTTCCCACAGGTTTTACATAGCTTACTAATAATAAAAGAGAAAATTTCTAACAGCAATATCTCCACCTATGCTAAAAAGCTCCGGTGGGGAAACTTCTTTCCCTGAATATTAATTTAGAAAGATAAATGATGAAAAAGATAGTATTTATTTCCTTTGTTATTTTATTTATAAGCATAGCAAGCGCACAGCAAAACATATTTAATAAAGAAGCTGAACTGCAGCGTTTTGTTGAGCGTAGTGGAAAAGTTACCGAGACTGCACCAAACATTTATAAGCTTACTTACCCGACCGGAGAAGTAAGAATATTTAACTTTAATAGCAAAGATAAAATGTATGAACATTTGGAAGGTGTTGACACAACCATAATAAACGTTTGGGAAATAGATACAACACTTTATGCTTATAAATTTACCTTTTGGCAGAAAGTAGAGATTGTAAACGCTTATGAAGGTATAGTATTTGTTGAAGACCTGAACCAAAATGGATTTTTAGAACTATATGGCTACAGTGAAGAACATTACCCTTTTGTTGGACCGGTTGTAATTTTTGAACAAGATGCTCAAGGAATATTCAGGAAAATCTATTCTTATGATTCTAACAGTGTTTTTGTTCAAGGGATTGGGGATGTGGACTCCGACAGTGATAAAGAAATACACTTACGAACAAATGATACACTTAATGGTAAGTTTTATATGGCGGATAGTTTAGGCGCGCTACCAACTACCTTTGATTTCATCTTTTACTATTACCCAAATCAAATACAGGATGAAAAATTTGGTGAGTTTGATAACAATAAAATTACTGATTGTACTTTTGTTGACGGCAGTAATCCCTCCAAGGTTATAATCTCTGAATTTAGAGATAGCTTAAATAATTTCACCACATTGTTTGAACTGCCGACTGAGGGTGATGTTCCTTCCGGCTTTGCCATTAATGATTTTGATGATGACGGAAAAACAGAACTTGTATTTGGTACTGCATTACAGCAGGTATATGTCATAGAAGCAGTGGATACAAATCAGTATTCAGTTGTTTGGCAAGGATTAGCTCCAACTTATAATGCGTATATGGTCGCAGCGACTAATGATATAGATGGCAACGGCAAGCCGGAATTCTGGGTTGGCGGTCAGGATTTTAGTGAAGGTATATCAAAATTTTGGGGTTATGAAGCTGATGGAGATAATAGTTATTACCCGGTTGCGATGATTGAACTAAGATATCTTGTATCTCTCAATGCAGATTATCTTCAATCAGCAGATATAGATAATGATGGCAAAGAGGAATTGATAATTAATCTTGGGAATTATCTTTTAATATTAAAATTCAACGGTAAACCGAATCAACATAGTTACGAAATCTACTATGCAAAGATTGATGAGTTATCTCAGCCGGGAGCAAATTTTAGACCCGTAACCATAGCTGATTTAAATAACGATGGTAAAAAAGATATCCTATTGCCGATGGATAAGTATTTAAATCCAAATACCGCTCTGTTTTCATATTTATTAGTTCAGGACACAATAACATCAGTATCAGAAGATGATTTCCAGACACCGGATAAATTTGATTTATCACAGAATTACCCGAATCCGTTTAACTCTACTTCGCAGATCAAAGTCATTTCAAAAGAACAAAGTAACATACAAGTAGTTATATATGACATATTAGGGAAAGAAATTAGAACACTGTTAGATAAAGAATTGCCCGCAGGAGAATATACCATTGAATGGGATGGAAAAGATTCAAATGGTAATATTCTTAACAGCGGAATTTATTTTATCAGAATGAAAGCCAGCAGCTTTCAAAAAACAATTAAGTCAATTTTAATGAAATAATCATTCTCGACACAAAGAAGTCGAGCCTCAATAGGAAAGGAATTTATAATGAAACAAATCATAATATTAATCGTGCTGTTCACAGCAGCAGCTTTTGCACAAACTCCTAACTGGACTTCAGTTAAGGAAACGAATATCAATGTGAATAATGCAACATCGGTTGATATATTTACAAATGGATACGGAAACCATATAATTGTTCAGGGAATTAATTCACTTAAATATTACAAAATGGATGTTAATGGTACAGCAGAAACACCAGTTACATTAGAAGGCACTTCAGTTGTATCGCCAAGCATTTCGGGTGATGCAACAAGACTCTATGTTGTCTATAGGAAAAGCAATGAAAACTATATAAGAACGAAATACAGTAGCGATGGCGGTTCGAGTTGGTCATACCTGGCAACTAATCCACAAAATAGTAACGCCAGTTCAATGGAATCTGTATTCTCAAATAATAGGCTTCACGTAACTTATCAAGTATCAAATGTAATCTATTACTCTAAGTACGAAGGTCAGAACTGGAGCACCCCTTCAACAGTTTCAACAGGAGAAAACGGCACGATGCCGCGAATAACAGCGTGGTATAACGGCACGAATGATAAGGTTTATTTTTTGTATAAAAAATCGTACTCCAATGAAGGAAGATGGAGAGAATATAATGTAGCAAATAATAGTTGGAGTGCAATAAGGCAAGCTTTTGTTGTAAGCAATTCTATGCCTTCCGGCTTTAGAGTGGATAATACAAGAATTTATATTTATTATACCTATGCTTTACAGGGTATGAATTATTTTAACTGGGTAGTAAGGAATATTAGTGATAACTCATTCTTAAATTCAGGTACAATGGATAATAATCAAACAGGGTTTATATATTCAACATACACAGCTGATAGTGGAAGTCATACTGTATTTTATTACACATGGTTACTTGATCAAAAGAATAATAATGAAATCGGTATATGGCATTCTAATTCTAATGACGGTTACCCTTCAGATCTAGTATATGAATATACTGACTTACAATACTTCCCAAATTATCTAAATCTGTCATCAGCTTCAAATGACGTTTATGTAATATGGCAAGATGCTATTGGCGGTAACAATTTAAGAATGAAATATGATGATCAAACTCCCTTAACACCAAAAAACTTTGCTGTAAGCGTTTATCATACGCAGTACGACTCATATCCAAAGTTAACGTGGGATTTGAATAATGAACCTGATGTTAGAGAGAACGATCAAAGCGGCTATATAATAGAACGCAGAATAAGAGAGAGTGAATTTAATCAGATTGCAACGGTAAGCGGAACCACATCGGTATATATTGATTATACAGTGCATTACGCAGGCAGCGGTCCGAATACTGCGGAATACAGGATAAGAGCAAATGATGTAAATAATCATCAATCAGCCCCCTCACAAATAGAAACAATACATTGGGGTGATGCGTGGAAGAAGGGTTCAGAAAGGGAAACAGCAAATATTAAATATAATTTAGAGCAAAACTATCCTAACCCGTTCAACCCATCCACTGAGATAAAATACTCATTAGCAAAAGATAGTTACGTAACGTTAAAAGTATATGATATGTTGGGAAAAGAAGTAGCCGAGTTAGTAAACGAAAACAAACCCGCAGGAAATTATACGGTTGAGTTTAACGCATCCAACCTGCCAAGCGGCGTATATATTTACAAGCTAACTGCAGGCAAATTTACAGCAGTTAAAAAACTTATCCTCCTTCGCTAAAGTTTACCATTCACAACTTTAGTGCAGTAAGGTTTCGGCGAACGAGTAGAAATGAAATAAGGTAAACAGCAAGTGCCATCACTTTAGCAATAAGAACAAAACTTAAAGTAACCGGCACTTGAATAACAAGCAAAAAGTACTCAAATAATTTCCCCTCCTCACTGAGGAGGGGTCGACTTTAGTCGGGGGTGGTGTGCATACACAAGCCAAATGCAACCACCAAAACCTGTTAATATCATATTAGCTATAGCGGCAAACCACCCCGATTCCGGCTGAAGCCGGAATCTGCCCCTCCTTGCAAAGGAGGGGCAAAACTCAAAACTATTTGAGTTTACTTAACATCCGAGAGATATTCAAACATCAACCTTACACCGTAACCAGTCATATAAGTTTTTGTGTAATTGTTTGTATCGCTGTTCATTGCGGGACCGGCAATATCGATATGTGCCCAGGGAATTTTCTCATCCACAAAATTCTCGAGGAACTTTGCTGCGGTTATTGCACCTGCCCATCTCGGTCCGGTATTGTGTACATCGGCAACTTTGCTTTCAATCAGCTTTGCGTATTCATCCCACATCGGTAAGCGCCACAAACGGTCGTAAGTCTGTAATCCTGCTTTGTAAAGAGTATCGGCAAGCTCATCGTATTTTGTAAACAGACCGGCAGCTACCTGTCCTAACGCAACAACGCACGCACCTGTTAAAGTAGCAAAGTCAATTATCGTATCCGGCTTTTGTTTGGATGCGTAATCGAGCGCATCGGCTAAAATCATTCTTCCTTCTGCATCAGTATTATCAACTTCAATGGTTTTACCGGAAGCAGTTTTTACAATATCGCCGGGACGCATCGAACTGCCGGAAGGCATATTCTCGGCAGCCGGAATAATTCCCATTACTTCTACGGGAAGTTTGGCTTTAGCAGCGGCAAGCACGGTTCCCGCAACTAATGCAGCGCCCGACATATCGGCTTTCATCTCGCCCATATTTTGTGCGGGCTTTAACGAGATACCGCCTGTATCGAACGTAACACCTTTACCAACCAGTGCAATCTTTTTCGCTTTTTTTCCTTTGGCTTTAACCGCCGGTTTGTAACTTAAAATAATAAATTTAGGTTTATCGCTGCTTCCCTGCCCAACTGCTAACAGTCCGCCCATATTTCTTTTTTTAATTTCCTTTTCATCGAACACTGTAACTCTTACACCGGCTTTGATAAGTTTTTCTTTTACTCTCTTTGCCAATGTCGATGGTCTGATTGTGTTAGCCGGTTCATTCTGTAATTCTTTAGTGAAGTTTACTCCGTCCATCACGATTGCAGTCTTTTTAATAGCTGCTTTTGCAAGTTTCTCAGATTCTGCATGAACGAACACGTTCAGTTTCTTTTCCGGCTTGTTGGATGATTTATATTTATCGAACTTGTAATTACCAAGCTCCAATCCTTCAATGAATGTTCTGTAAAAATATTCTTCGTTCTTAAAATGCTTTTTGAAAGGTTTGAAAGTTGGAATGAAGATATGAAGATTTCTCAACTCTTCTTTTTCGAGTTTCTTTATAAAACCTGCCATGTGATTCCGGAAATAATCGGCAGTGAATTTACCGTTTAGCTTTACCTTGTTAATTACAATGGCATCGGGTTTGCCCGAAGGTTTGGAAACACGAATTTCGCCTCCGTCATCCGAAAGAAAATTCTTTTTCTGAAGTTCGGTAAATTTAATATTAAATACTTTCTCAAGATCTTTAAGATTCTTTGAGATTTTCTTATCGTCAATTAAGTATTTAACGCTGATAGATAAAGGTTTATAAACAATTTTTTTATCAGCCGATTTAATATTTAACTTAAACATTTTACTCCTGCTTATTGTTTTTCAAAAACTCTTCCGCCGTCTTTAATATTTTCGGCATTTCTTCGTTCAAATTTTTATTACGGAGTCTTGCACCGGCAGCGTTAATATGCCCTCCGCCACCGAACTGCCCTGCTAATTTGTTAACCGGCAAATTCCCTTTCGAACGGAAACTTACTTTAAAGCCGTCGTTCAATTCAATAAAAAGCAATGAAAGAACAACATTTTCAATGGATAAGGGATAATTAACAAAACCATCGGTATCACTTTCAAATGCACCGAGCTCTTTAAAAGCATCCTGCATAATATACATGTAACCAATTTTATTATCGGAAATTAGTTGTAATGTATTTAATGTTTTACCCAGCAATTTTATTTTACTCGGTTTACTCTGATCATAAATCTTATCGTAAACTTCCGAGGGGTCAACACCTGTTTCGAGAAGCTCTGCTACTACGCGGTGAAGTTCGGGGGTAGTCCTTTCAAACCTGAACGAACCGGTATCGGTCATTACGGCAGCGTAAATCGGATATGCAATATCGTAATCGGGTTTTAATATTTTTGTTTCGATAATAAAATCATAAAGAATATGTCCGGTGGCTGCATAATCATCAAAAATAAATTTATGATCTACAAAATCTTCGGCATCCTGGTGATGATCGATACAAATTTTAATTTTGCCTGAAGAAAGAAATGCATCCTGCATACTCACCAACCTGTCCGAGCGGTTAAAATCGAGAGCGGCAAGAACATCAACATTATCAAACAAGTCTTTGTGTTTGTCCTCATCGTACTTTTGAATGACTTTATCCCTGTCAAGGAATTCAAGATTATAGGGAGTGCTGCTGTGGTTAATAATATAAACTTCTTTACCTAACTTCTTTAAAATAAAATAGAAAGCAATCTCCGAACCGATAGCATCGGCATCGGGATTTACATGAGTTGATAATAAAAACGAATTGTTCTGTTCGATTATATTTTTTAGTGTATCAAATTTCATATTGTCCGCGGGATTAAAAAAAGGGCTTGCCTATAGAACAAGCCCCTTAAAAGATAAGTTATTTAAAGCCAAAGAAGGAATACATCCTAATTGACTTCCCAGGTATTACCTGTGAACAGAATTTTTTCCAGGTCGCCCTTTCCTCTTATTTCGGTTACCTGACGAATCTGCCTGTGGACACCTTCGTCATAAGTTTCTTTGGCAAGCTCGCGGAAAACACCAACCGGAGTCGGAAACTCCGGACGATCGGTTAAATGTGCAAGAATCATTGCGAGAGCAGGGCTTTCGTTATACTCATCGTGAACGAGTAAATCATTCACCGAATATTTTCCGTTGGTTATATCAACAACTTTCGGAAAAGCGCCGTCCAGCATAATTCCTTTATCATGATTTTTACCGAACACCATCGGTTTGCCGTGCTCTAATACAAGAACATGATCTTCTTTGGTTTCCTTATCGGTAAGTTCCGCAAAAGCACCGTCGTTGAATATATTACAGTTCTGATATATTTCGAGGAAAGCGGTACCTTTATGTTTAGCCGTTCTTTTAATCATCTCTTTCAAGTGCTGTGGATGACGGTCAATCGAACGGGCAACAAAAGTAGCATCGGCACCAAGAGCCAGCGAAATAGGATTGAAAGGATAATCCACGCTTCCGTAAGGAGTAGTTTTAGTTACTTTTCCTTTTTCAGAAGTCGGTGAATACTGTCCCTTTGTCAATCCGTATATTCTGTTATTGAATAAAACGATTTTCAGATCGATGTTTCTTCTTATAGCATGAATAAAATGATTACCTCCGATACTTAAAGCATCGCCGTCGCCGGTGGCAACCCATACATCGAGTTCGGGATTTGCAAGCTTAACGCCGGTAGCAATAGCAGGAGCTCTTCCGTGAATACCATGAAATCCGTAAGTATTCATATAATA
>JAJRSV010000389.1 GCA_024278655.1 Bacteroidota bacterium
CAAGCTTCAATACTGGATGCGTCTTCAAACTCGAGTTTAATTGCTTTTTCCGGCAGCGGCGGCTCCGTTGTATTGCAGGAAAAGATATAAGCAATAATTAAAATTAAAAGCATTGACTTTTTCATAACGGTTTCACTAAAATATTAGTTGGGTAATAAAAAAGAATGAAATGAATTAACAGGATGTCAAACTTTTCTTTACGGATATTATTTATGCGGCAACAGAAAAGTTTTATTAGAATAGTAAAAGGGTTATAAAGTATTTTTAGCATAAGTGCCCCCCTTCTTCATCAAAACAAAAAACTGTTAAAAATAATCCCGCCCCAAACTCCGCGGGGGGGGGGTAAAAAAATCTTTCAATTTCATAATGTGCCCCACTAAAAACCAGAAAAATATTTTACACAAAAACATAAGATATTTCAGAAATAAATGCAACAAATAAAACGGGTCTTCTCAATCATTTGTATGTGTAAATGGATTTGAATAAAGACTAAAGATAAACCTACCTACGCTCAAGCTCCGGCAGGCAGGAGTAAAAAGATAAAAGACTACAAAATTATTCGTTTGACGTTTCACATTTGACGTTTGACGGAAAGAACAAGACTAAAGAGTAAAGTAAAAAGATTAAAGAAAATCACTCGTTCACGAAATCACCCATTTGCCAATGACCATTGTCCAATGAAGAATAACCAAATTTAGGTACAAAACGAGTGTTGCTATCGAAAAATTTACTTTTATATTTCGACTTAAAATAACTACAGAGTGTATGATAACAAGGTTACCGTTTTGCCGCTAAAAATAAGACTCAACTATTTACTTATACCTTTGCTGGTAGTCATTACCGGTTCTGCCGCTTCGTATTTTGCCGAATCCGGAATCGATTGGTATAAATCGCTAAACCTTCCGGCATGGACGCCTTCTACAGATTTAATTAAAACCGTATGGACGGTAATTTTCGTTTTAAGCTCCGCTTCAATCCTTATTGTATGGAATAAATATTCTAATCAAAAGCATTTCGAACTGATTATTGGATTGTTTATTCTCAATGCCGTGTTAAATGTCGGCTGGAACATTCTGTTCTTCAATAATCAGCAAATCGGGCTTGCAGTTTTTCAGGCGCTGCTGCTTGTATCAAACATCGCTTTGCTCATTGTATTGATATGGAAATTCTGCCGGCTTGCTGCCTGTTTGCTTCTGCCTTATTCGCTGTGGGTGCTCTACTCAACAGTGCTCTCATTCAACGTATGGTTGATGAATTGAATATTTATTAACTGAAAATCTTCGGCAACTTTTCTTATATTTGCACTCCTTTTCTTCCCGTTTTTTACAGTTTACCCGTTTAGATAATTAATAAAAGGAAATAAGATGTTTAAAGTTGTTTTAATTAAGGGGGACGGAATCGGACCCGAGATTGCCGACGCCGTTGTGGAGATATTCGATGCTGCGAAAGTTCCCGTTACCTGGATTGAGAAAGATGCAGGCTTAAGCGTAATTGATAAATATCCAACCGGCATTCCCGATGATACGTTGGATGCGATACAAAAATATAAAGTTGCATTAAAAGGACCGACGACTACTCCCGTAGGCAAAGGGCACAAGTCCGTAAATGTTACTTTACGCACATCGCTCGAACTTTACGCAAACGTGCGTCCCGCAAAATCGCTTCCCGGTGTTCATACACGATTTGATAATGTTGATCTTATAATTGTAAGAGAAAATATTGAAGATACTTATTCCGGAATAGAGCACATTCAAACGCCGCAGGTTGCACAGGGATTAAAGCTTATCACACGCCCGGGTTCAATACGCATTGCGAAATACGCTTTTGAGATGGCAAAGCTTTACGGAAGAAAAAAAGTAACAGCGGTTCACAAGGCAAACATTCATAAAATGACCGACGGATTGTTCCTCGAATGTTTTTATGAAGTGGCAAAGGATTACCCGGAAATAAAATCATCAGACCTTATTGTTGACAACACCTGTATGCAGCTTGTAACCAGTCCGGAAAGATTCGATGTGTTGGTTCTTCCGAACCTTTACGGCGATATTGTAAGCGATCTTTCAGCAGGATTGGTCGGCGGATTAGGAGTAGCGCCCGGCGGAAACATAGGCGATAACAGTGCAATCTTCGAAGCTGTGCATGGTTCGGCGCCGGACATTGCCGGTAAAGGAATTGCAAATCCTACTGCTCTGCTTCTGTCTTCGTTTCAACTGCTGCAGCACATCGGTTTGCACGAAACAAAACAGAGAATTGAAAACGCATTAATCGAAACATTAAAAGACGGAATTAAAACAGCCGACCTCGGCGGTAAGGCAAATACTGCTGAGTTTACACAAGCTATAATCGAGCGACTGGAACCGCCGGCTGCCGATGAAATGAAAGAGCCGCGACCGCTTCACATTAAAAGTGAACTGCTTCCCGTATTCAAAGAAAAGCATGAAGACTGCCACGGTGTGGATGTGTTTATCGAAAGTCCTTCCGGCATTCCCGAACCTCCCAAGAAAGTTGATCATCTCGAACTCACGATGATAAGTAACCGCGGAACGAAAGTTTATCCCGGCGCACCGCCAAACATCTGGCTGGTCGATCATCATCGCTGCCGTTACGTTGCTAAAGATGAAAACGGAAACTACCTGCGAATAAGCGACGAAGAAATATTTCACCTTCTTCGTGAATTATACGTGCATAAGTTTGAGTGGGTTCATATAGAAAAATTAAGAATGTTCGATGGCGAGCTGGGTTATACCAAAGCGCAGGGTGAATGATGGTTTGATGCTTTTTGATTTTAAAATGAAAGAGTTTTCTGAATAAAAGACTGATGGACATCGTGACTATGTGACTTTGAGACCTGGCGACTTGTTAAGATGAGATTTTGAGTTGATTGTATTTTCAAACCTAATTAAAGATCAATAGTTTAATGGAACTTAAAAAGTATATGATATGAATTACAGAGTACTTCTATTTTACAAATATGCCGAAATTGAAAACCCGGAAGAGATAGTTAAAGAACATCTTGAATGGTGTTTGGCAAACGATATTAAAGGCAGGGTTTTCTTTGCTTCCGAAGGTGTTAACGGAACAGTATCGGGCACGGTTGAAAACATCGAAAAATATAAAGCACAATTAACAAGCTATCCGATGTTTACCGGTATCTGGTTCAAAGAAGATGAGGCGGAGACACATGCATTTAAAAAGATGCACGTAAGGTTGAAAAAGGAAATCGTTAATTCTTCGCTTAACGGAACCTCGCTTAAAAACGGCGGAAAGAGATTAACACCGGAAGAGTTAAAAGAATTCTACGAGAGCGGAAAAGATTTTATAATAGTCGATGCCCGCAACTGGTACGAAAGCAAAATCGGAAGATTTAAAAATGCGCTTACTCCCCCGATGAAAAACTTTCGCGAATGGAAAAAAGTCGTTGAGCAATTAAAAGACTATAAAAACAAAACCGTTGTTACATACTGCACCGGCGGCATACGCTGCGAAAAAGCATCGGCATATATGATAGAAAGCGGGTTCAAAGAAGTTTACCAGTTGGAAGGCGGAATTTATAACTTCATCAATAAATTCCCCGATACTTACTGGGAAGGCGGAATGTTCGTTTTCGATGAGCGGAGAGTTGTTATTCCAAACACGAAAGATGAATTAAAGCACATCGCAGAATGTCACTTCTGCGGTAAGCTCACATCATACTATATTAACTGCCACAATGTTGAATGCGATAAGCTGATAGTCTGCTGCCACGATTGCAAAGTTGAAAACGACTACTGCTGTTCTGATGAATGCAGAAAAGCACCGAGAAAAAGGAAGAGTTATCACGGATGACTTCTCTTTCGATAGGCAAAGCAGCTTACCCGCGCTGTTATTTTAATGAGAGTGGGTAGGTAATAATTAACTGTCATTAGTTGTCATTTATGGTCATTTATTGTTAGATTGTTCGTGGTGCCTGGTTCGTGGTTCGTGGTTTAACGTTCGACGTTCAACGTTCGCTGTTTATAAATGATAATTTTACAATCTTTAGATCTTTTATCTTCTTACTTTCTGCTCACCGAATCCCGGTTTATCCGGAGCAGGTAACTTACTTTTTATTTTGTGTAAACCAGCTTCTCCGTGGCGTTGCTAATAAAATTCCACAAGCAACA
>JAJRSV010000390.1 GCA_024278655.1 Bacteroidota bacterium
ACGATAATGAAAACGGTGCGTTTGTTTACTGGCTCGAAAACAAAGAAGGCAAAGCGGTATTG
Source organism: Bacteroidota bacterium (assembly GCA_024278655.1). Classification (GTDB taxonomy): domain Bacteria; phylum Bacteroidota; class Ignavibacteria; order Ignavibacteriales; family Ignavibacteriaceae; genus BMS3ABIN03. The sequence goes on from JAJRSV010000390.1 coordinate 63, forward strand.
ATGCAGCAGCATATTAGTTTGAATGATTTATCGATTAATGATAAACCGTTACTGGTTTCTGATGCGGAAAAATCAGTTGCTAATTATTCTGTAAGTTCATTCGGTTTGAGCACTGCTTATGTTTGCTGGAAATATGAGAAAGAAGATAACGTTCTTCATCAGTCGCTGATAACAGATATGAATGAGTTGTTGTGGAAATCGAATCCGAAGATAGTTGAAAAGGAGAATTACTCGATTAACGATTTAAAATTATTTGCCGATGAAGAAAAAGTATGGCTTTGCTGGTCCCTCGATTCTGCGGATGTGCATTCGGTTAAAGTAACCGCCGTTGATAAGAACAGCAGGACAATTTTTGATGAAAGTGAAAACATCGAATTCAAAAACAGTACGCTGCCCGAAATTATAAGCGATGAAAACGGAGGCGCTGTGGTTTCTTTCTTCGTTCAGTCTTCCGGTTCGGTAAAGCCCGACATTTATGCACAACGCATTTCATCTTCGGGAAAGATGTTGTGGCGTAACAGCGGAGTTGCAGTTACGAAGAAGTTATCGGCTGAAGAAAAATCGTTATCGGTAGTGCCCGATAATAACAGCGGCGCGATTTTCGTTTTCAACGATGTGAAGAATGATGTTCCTGCTTTTTACGCACAACGGATTTTCAGCACCGGCACTTACGTTTCGCAGATTGTAGGTTTTACTGCAGAGACGATTAGCGATTCGATTAAAATTTCATGGATATCGGCAAACGAAAAAGATTCGGTCTATTATATTTTAGAGAAGCTTGTTCCCGATGATACTACTTATTCAGATTGGAAAACTCTCGATACGATTTATGCAAACGGTAATACAAACGTTTCTCATTACGAATATTACGATAAGCCGGAAGCAATCGGAACGATTCATTATAAGTTGGTTCTTGAAAGCAAAGAAAACAAAGCACTCTTTTCAGAAGTGGCGAGTGTTAATTATATAACATCGGGTGATAAGATAATCGTTGCGCAGAATATCCCGAATCCCTTTTCCGATTCTACGATGATTAGTTTTTATCTGCCCGAAGAAACAGATGTGAGTATTGAGTTTTTCAACAGCAGGATTAAAAAAATTTACGAATTTAAAAAGCAGAAATACAAAGCCGGTAAACACGATTTGTGGTTCAATATTAAAGGTTTGGAACCGGGAATTTACTTTTACCGCTTCAAAGCAAAAGACCCTTCATCAAAAAGAAGAAGATATTTTATCGATGTGAAAAAGATGGTTGTAACAAAGTGATTAAGAACAGGCAATTTAAAATATTTATGGACTTCGACGGCACAATAAGCAAGCAGGATGTCGGTGAAGTGATATTCACAAAATTCGGTGAGCCGGACAAAGTTGAAAAGATAATCGATGATTTGCTGAACGACAGAATATCGGCAAAAGAATCGTGGACGAAATTGTGTGCGGCGGTTCCTTATGTTGATAAGAAGCAGCTTGATGAACTGATTGATTCGATTAGAGTGGAACCGACTATTTACGACTTCATCGATTACTGCAACAAGGAAGGATTCGAAATTTATGTTTTAAGCGACGGTTACGATTATTACATAAACAGAATTTTTAATAAACATAACATCAGCGGCTTAACGGTTTACTCGAATCATCTTGAAATTATTGATGGAAAATTGATTCCGTCTTTTCCGTATTATGATGAAAACTGTTTCAGCTCCGCAAACTGCAAAAGGAATCATATAATCAATCACAGCTCGGATGATGATTTTACAGTATTCATCGGCGACGGCAACTCCGATAAAGATTCGGTTGAATACTGCGATTTTGTTTTTGCAAAAGACGGACTGCTCCGGTTTTGTGAAATGGAAAGGATAACATTCTTTCCGTTTAAAGATTTTAACGATGTTATAAAAAAGCTTGATGAATTAAAATCAAAAAAGAGATTAAAAAAACGTCACCGTGCCCAAATCAAAAGGCAGCAGGCGTATATGATTGAATAATTAACAAAGAACCACGAACAACGAACCAAGAACAAAACAGATGTCAAAAATTTCAAATATATTTTTTAAATACCGCAGCTACACACCAATCCCTTTTTTAATATTGATGGTTGTGTTTGCAAAGCCGACAATTACGAGTTTGGACGCAGGATTTTTAATTGCACTCGCAGGAGAGTTTATACGGCTTTGGGGAGTAAGCTGGGCGGGAAGCGAAACACGCACAACAGGCGGAGTCGGCGGAACGTTCTTAATCATTAGCGGTCCGTTTGCGTATGTGCGTAACCCGTTGTATGTGGGAAACATGCTGCTTTATCTTGGCATCGGTGTTATGTCCTGGGCTTTGTTTCCTTACCTGCAGATAGCTGCTCTTATCTTCTTTGCGGTGCAGTATTATTTTATAGTTATCGAAGAGGAAAAGTACCTTAAAGAAAAGTTCGGTGATGCTTACGCGGAGTATGTTAAAAACGTACCGAGGTTTATCCCGCGATTAACACCGTACAAAAACAAAAATGTAGAACAGCCGGAGTTTCAATTGAACAAGGGATTCAAATCCGAAAGGAGAACTCTTCAGGCGTTTGCAGCAGTAACGTTTATTTTAATAATAGTCTGGTATTTACAAAATAGATGAGTTCGAATGATAACACATCGGAAAAGCTGATGATTATTGC
>JAJRSV010000391.1 GCA_024278655.1 Bacteroidota bacterium
ATTAACAGGAAGATTGAAAAAGTAATTAAGGATTTACGCGAGACCAAAGCCAGCAGGGAAACGATAAAAGAATCGAAAAAAGTTATTGCGGATTTGAAAGAAGAGACCGGAAAACTTATTGAAGAAAAAGTTGAATTAAGTGAAGAAATAAACGATTTTAGTATCGGTGATTCTGTAATGGTTAAAAATACCAGCACGACCGGCAAAGTTGTTTCGATTGACGAAAACAAAAACAGAGCGGTCATTCAGGTTGGTTCGTTAAAAATGCAGGTGGCTTTGGATGAGTTGGTAAAAGTTAAAGAGAAAGCAGAAACTCCGAAGCACGATGTTTATACTAACTACCAGGCACCTGTAAGAGAATACCGGTTGGATATCCGCGGTGAGAAACCGGAAGAAGCGGAGTTCGAGGTGATAAAGTTTATTGATGATTCGTATATGTCTGGTCAGCAGCGTGTGGAAATACTTCATGGCAAAGGTACCGGAGCTTTGAAGAATACGGTTAAGGAAATATTAAAGTCGCATGAAAAAGTAAAAGATTTTTATTTTGCACCGATTGAATCCGGTGGTGAAGGCGTTACAATTGTTGAATTAAAATAGAGTAACCGAAATTGTTCGAAAAAGTTTTAATAGCAAACCGTGGGGAAATAGCGGTAAGAATAATCAGGCTTTGCCGCGATTTGGGAATTACATCTGCAGCAATTTATTCCGATGCCGATAAAACATCGCTGCATACATTGCTTGCCGACGAGGCATATCATATCGGCGCCGCTGCTTCATCCGAATCATATCTCAACAAAGACAAAATATTAAAGTTAGCTAAAGAAATAGGAGCGGATGCTATTCATCCCGGCTACGGTTTCTTTGCTGAGAATTCCGAGTTCATTAAAGCCGTTGAAAAAGCGAAAATTACTTTTATCGGTCCGTCCTCTAAATCGGTTGAGCTGATGGGAAGTAAAACCGCTGCAAGAAAGTTAATGGCTGAGCATGGTGTGCCTATTGTTCCCGGCACTACCGAAGCAATTAAATCTGTAAAAGAAGGAATAAAAGTAGCAAAGGAAATTGGATTTCCTGTTTTGTTAAAAGCAGCGGCAGGCGGCGGCGGAAAAGGGATGCGCGTTGTAAGCAGCGAGGATGAATTTAAGTCCGCACTCGAAGCTACAAAACGCGAATCGCTTAAAGCATTTGCCAGCGACGAAATTTATATTGAAAAGTTTATAGAAAAGCCGAAGCATATAGAGGTGCAGATTATAGGCGATAAGCATGGCAATTATGTTCATCTGTTCGAACGCGAGTGTTCGATGCAGAGAAGGCACCAGAAAATAATTGAGGAAGCACCATCGGCATTTGTTGATGAAAAGACAAGAGAGAAAATAACCGAAGCGGCAATAAATGCTGCAAAGGCGTGCAAGTATTTTAATGCAGGCACAATAGAATTTTTAATGGATGATAAAAAGAATTTTTATTTTCTTGAGATGAATACCCGTCTTCAGGTTGAGCATCCTGTAACCGAATTGATTACCGGGATTGATTTGGTTAAAGAACAGTTGTCGGTTGCAGCGGGAAACAAATTATCGTTTACGCAAGATGATATCAAAATGCATGGTCACGCACTCGAATGCAGAATTTACGCCGAGGACCCGTCGAATAACTTCTTGCCTTCTACAGGAAATTTATATCATTACAGGGCGCCGTCCGGTCCGGGTGTCCGTCTCGATTCCGGATTCGAAGAGGGTTCGGAAATCAGTATGTATTACGATCCGCTTATTGCCAAGTTAGTTACCTGGGGTAGCAATCGCGAAAATGCAATCGCACGAATGAAAAGAGCTTTATCGGAATATCAGATAGCAGGGGTTGTTACAAACATTCAGTTCCTTAAAGATATAATTGAGCACAAAGCATTTGTAACAGGTAAATTCGATATTAATTTTGTTGAAAAAGAATTCCTTCCGAAGAAAAAATCGAAAAAAGAAAAAGACGACGATGTTAAACTGAAAGACGCAGCCGCATTAGCAGCAGCGTTGTTCAAGTCGGTTTCAACAAATCATTTGAAAAGTAATAATGTAGGCAGCACAAACAAATGGCAAGAGCAGATGTATGAATGAATTTGTAGTTACAATTGACAGCGAGAAAAAGTCGGTTAAAATAATAAATGAAAACGAAGTGATAATCGACGGAAAAAAGATGAATTATGAAATAAATTCATTAAATTGCCAGACGTTTTTGCTTCGAATTAACAATATTTTTTACGAAATTAGTAGTGAAAAAATTAATAATGAGAAATTCTCGCTGTTAGTTAAAGGTAAAAGGTTCGAAGTAACAGCAAGAACAGAACTTCAGGAGAGGGCACGAAAACTTATTGAAGAGGCAGGCACCTCATCTTCGCAGAAAACGGAAGTAAAAGCGCCCATGCCGGGAATGATACTTAAAATAAAGAAACAGGCAGGGGATAAGATTAACAAAGGTGATTCTGTTTTGATTCTTGAAGCAATGAAAATGGAAAACGATTTAAAAGCACCCGCTTCGGGTGTAATAAAATCTATCGACGTTAGTGAAGGCACTGCTGTTGAAAAGGGAACAGTTCTCTTTGCAATAGAATAAAATAAGATTATTTTTAGGTAATATTCTATCAACAATATCAAGGGAGGTAAATTGAGACGCTTAATTGTTACCTTAATGTTGATGCTCGGTTTGGGAACCACGAGCATTTTTGCCGGCGGTTTCCAGATTAACGAACACGGAGCACGGGCTATGGCTTTGGGTGGTGCATTCACTGCTGTAGTAAACGATGCTTCCGCTGTTTACTGGAACGCAGCCGGATTAGGTTTTCTTGAAGGTAGTACCAATTTTATCCTCGGTACTGCTATGATAGCACCGAAATCCTCGTTCAGGGGTGTTTCTCCTTCTGTGGATGCTTACTATATGGAAAACCAGGTTTTCTATCCCAGTCATTTCTTCATAACGCAAAAATTCTCCGATGTTATTTCAGCCGGTGTCGGTTTATCCACACCTTTCGGTTTAGGTACCAAGTGGGATGAAGACTGGGTGGGAAAATATCTTGCAGTCGAAACCGAATTAAGAACTTTTTCAGCACCGTTGGTTCTAACTTTTACTTTTGGTGAACAGTTTGCAATCAGTGTAGGTGGCTCTTACAGTTGGGCTGATGTTTTAATAACACAAAAAAGTCCGCTTACACCTTTTGCCGGCGATGCATTTGTACATTTAGAGGGAGACGATATGGTTGCATTCGGTTATAACGCCGGAATACTGTGGAGACCTTCCGATGTGTTCTCTGTGGGTGCATCTTTCCATAGCGAAGTCAGCTATGAATTCGAAGGCACCGCAACTGCAACCGGTCCCTCGCAGGTATCAAGCCAGTTACCACAAGGCGATATAACCGCATCATTAACTACCCCGATGAACATTCAGGGTGGTATTGCAGTTAGAGTGGTTGACCAGTTACGTTTATCGGCTGATTTTCAGTGGGTTGCATGGTCAAGCTACGATACTTTAGCGGTCGATTTCAAAGACCCGAACATTGATGATATTGCAAGCCCGAGATTGTATAAAGATTCTTATATAATTCGTTTTGGTGCAGAGTTCAATTGGAATGATGATATTTCGCTTTTGGGCGGTGTTTATTACGATAAGAATCCGGTTGATCCGCAATATGTAAATCCTTCACTTCCGGATACCGACAGATTAGGATTCAGCTTCGGTGTGGATGCAAATCTGTTCGAGAACTTCGGATTAACGGCATCTTATCTGTTTATCAGAGGCGATCAGCTAACTGTTACGAATTCAAAGGAAACATATACTCCTGGTGGCTCTCCATTTAACGGCACTTATAATTCAAGTGCTCATATTCTATCTTTCAGTCTTTATTATACAATTAATTAAAGGAGAGGAGTATAAGCATGAAAAAGATATTAAAATCGATTATGATATTTGCAGGTATAGTTTTGTTGCTATCTGCCTGCGAAGATTTTACAAAATTAACTGCGCCCCCGGTTAATACGGGAACAGCAGACTTTTCGAGGTTTGTTGTTATCGGAAATAGTTTAACAGCAGGTTATCAGTCAGGTTCTCTGTTCGAGAGCGCTCAAAAGTACAGCTACGGTAACCTGATTGCCAAACAGGTGGGCACAACTTTCGAACAACCGATAGTTTCGGACCCGGGTTTCGGTTCAAGACTCGAAATAAAATCGTTGGATCCATTTACACTTGTAAATAATCCGATTATGGGAACACCGCAGAATCTAAACTATCCGCTGCCTTATAATAACTTAGGCGTTCCGGGTGCGCTTTTATATGATGTACTGAACGCAACAAGTTCAACAACTTGTGCATCGTATGTATTCGGCGGCGTCCCTAATCCTATGTTCGATTTGATTCTTCGGAACAGCGATACTACCGCAACCCCTCTTTCACAGTTTCAGCAGGCAGCGGCACTTAATCCCACTATGGTTATTTTATGGATAGGAAACAACGATGTGCTTGGTTTTGCAACAAGCGGTGGAACATCGCCTAGTGCTCCGACCGATGTAAATGTTTTTGAAGGATTGTATAATGCAACTGCCGGTGCAATTGCTTCATTAGGTGCCGATGTTGTTGTTGCTAATATTCCTAACGTATCTTCAATTCCATTCTTTACTACTGTTGGTCCGCAGATTGCAATGGGAGTGCCTTGGTACCAATTAGCAGCTTTAGGTGTTCCCGGATTATTCTATCAGGAACATGGTAATGTTGGTCCTTCACAAACTTTTGCCGATTCATTAACTTTGTTAACCGGCGGTGTGCTTGTAACACTTAAGGGAAGCAGTTATGCAAGCTTAATCGGGCAGCCGACAGGAAAGTTCTATAGAGATTTCGGTTTCCCCGCATTACCACCCGGAATTGATACAACACAGGCATTTGGTGTGCATCCGCTAAACCCATGGCCTGATGCTCTCATTCTCGATCCGGGCGAAATTACAACCGTGCAAACTGCAACCGTGCAATTTAACGATATTATTTCGTCTGCTGCTGAAACATACGGATTCGGTTTAGCCGATATGTTCTCATTCTTCAATCAAATAAGAATGAACGACTTTACCGGTGGAACAGTGTTCGACGGCATAACCTTCACTACATTTTATGTTGTAGGAGGTTTGTTCAGTCTTGACGGCGTACATCCTACAAACCAGGGTTATGCAATAGTAGCTAACGAGTTCATAAAGGTATTCAACAGTAAGTTCGGTGCCAACATCCCGTTAATCGATGTATCGGCGATTCCGGGAAGCTTAAACTTTACCGGAAAAGTACGGTTCGAAAATGGCTTTGCACAATTTCCTAAAGGTGCATTCGATCATTTATTCTTCTAAAAAATTAAAAGGGATGGTTTTTAACCATCCCTTTTTTCTTTAATACTATTGTTAAGTATGATTAAGGTATTTTTAAATCTTTCCGTGGTTTTTCTTCTGTTACTTTTTCTTTCATGTTCCTCGTCCGAAGAAACATCGAATAACGATAACGCTTCCGGCGACGACAGCGGTTATGTGTTCGATGAAATCCCACCAGATGATCAGTTTAATATCGAATCGCCTGAGGAAGAAAAGAAGGGCTTGTATATAATTCAAATCGGTGCTTTCTCTTCTGAAGATAAAGCCGAAGAATTCCTTCGCGAAAGTTCGAAGAAGTTGAAAGATAAATTAATAGTTGAATACAGCGACAGAGTGAATTTATACACCGTACGACTCGCCGTTGAGTTTAAATCGAAAAAAGATGCAGAGAAAAAGAGAAATGAACTATGGAAGATAAACGGATTTAACGACGCATGGATTCTTGAAAAAGAAGAGTAATTGAAATAACATTTAATATGCTAAAAGGCTGAAAGTTAAAACCTTTCAGCCTTTTTTATTATTCAAGCCACGATACGATTTTAAAGTACTTTGTCTTCGGAAAATAGGGCGGCACCTGCTGGTAAAACCGTTCATCGAAAGTATGAACGTAGCTGTATCCGTGAGTAACGTAATAATCGTGACCGTTCCATCCATACGTAGCAGTTGCCCTTAATTTTTTACCGATAATACCGCCGAGCAGATTCATATTGTGTGCACCGGGGTAGTCCCAGTATCTTTCAATCACCAGCCCGTCCCGCTGCGAATAAATCGATGCCTGAATGTCTATATCACCTCGGTCCCGGTTAAAATCCAACTGCACATTTTGTTCGGCTATAAGTCCGAGCATATCAGTCGAATTCGGGTCGACCCTCGGATCGCGTTTATATTTAACATCGTCGGTAATATGAATTTTTCCGGCACTGTAACTTCCTTTACGGGTAGCCACAACCGATAGCTGTCCGCTAAGTGTTCCTTTGATGTAAACGTTTCCTTTTTCAACATAAATTACTCCGTTAGGTGCAAGCTGGCTTAAAGGTACTGTAGTTTCGGGAGACCAGCCCTTGTGATTTATATTTACTTTGTACTCTATGTTTCCGTCTTCTTCAAGCTCGAGTTCAACGTCAATAACATTGTTATGTCCCGTGGTATCTCTGAATATCTTACCGTTTTCGTAAGCTGCTATTCTGATGAGTGATGTATCGAACTCAAGCGGAATATAAACCCCGCTTTCAAGTCCACCGAGAAATTCGGGATGTGCTCTCGAATTATAAAGTTTAACTCCTCTTTTTGTAGTAGAGTAACCGAGGAATACCGGTCTTCCGTAACACTTAAGATAATCGTTTGTATGAAACGGTCCTCTAAGCGTATCGCCCGTAGCCCACCAGGCATTGTTCTGATCGTAGAAGTTTCCGTATTGTGCAAAGTTCTTCGGTTCCAAAGTTACGATAACGGTATCCTTCTCGCCCATAAACTCGCCAATGGAATAAATTCTTCTCTTATATGTTTGGAATGCGGTTACCGAAACGTTCAGTATTCCGTCGTCAACCGGAAGATTTTGGAAACCGGCAGTCCAGTTTTTGTTAAGGAAGAGTTTGTTTGCTGCCATATTAGCACCGCTTACGGCAATGTTA
>JAJRSV010000392.1 GCA_024278655.1 Bacteroidota bacterium
CCACTTCTTTCCGGTGCTTACGCATAAAGTGATCGCCGCCTTCTAACATTACCAAACGAAACGGACGTTTTAACTTGAGCAGATGATACGAAAGGTCTAACGAATCGTGCGGCAGAACGCGGTTGTCATCTGTTCCGTGGAGGATAAGTAAAGGTGTGTCCTTCGGTAACTTCTCCGGAAATTTTACTATGGAACGTGTCTCGCATTTTTCATTGAAGCTTTCATCGTTGTAGCTGCCTAAAGTTGCTTCGTATAATCTTCGCATAAAAGGACTCTCATCTGAGTTGCATCGTAAATCTGCAATGCCGCCTGTTACGAGCGCACACTTAAATCCGTTTTCCGGATAAGCAGGATGACCGGTTTTTGTTAATGCAAGATATGTCATCATACCGCCGCGGCTCCATCCTTCAATTCCCCATCTTTCTTCATCGGCAAAATCAAATTCCTTTGCGAGCCGTGTTAAGTTAAGGACATCATTTAAATCGCTGCCGCCGAATTCATCTTCTCCTTCGCCGCCGTCGTTGCCGCGGTACTGCGAAGCAAAAACAACATAACCCCAGCTTGCTATTTGTCCGAACAAACCGCGTGCAGTAAAGTTATCAATCGCACCGCGGTCACCGAATCCGCCCCTGTTCCAAATTACGCAGGGATACTTTACAGAAGCATCATTCGGATAAGCGATGTAACCTTTTACTTTCAGCCCGTCGCTTAAGTAAGTTATCTTTTCAACAGTTGTATTGTCAATCGCATCCGTTCCCCAGCCGCTTCTTAGCATACGCATTTGCGAATCGTTCAAGACAACCTTTTCTCTTTTGATTATTTCCGGTTCAATGTAATTCATAAAATTATCTGTCGTTTGGTTATATTTGTTTTTTGTAAATTAAAAAATTTAGTGATGGCACAAAAGAAAAGAAAAAAAACTACCGATACAAAAAAATCCAAACAGGGTTTTACACAGAAGAGAAAAATGCAAATAGTTGTAGTATCGGTATTGCTGATTGTTGCTGCATTTTTCGTAATTAAAAACATAACTAGGCATACACCCGAAGTGGAATATTATCATTTTACCAAAGAAGGAGAACTTACTTTTTCCGATAGTCTGGGAAATTTAAAAGTTAAAATCGATATTGAAATTGCCGACAACGATTTCGAAAGACAATTAGGTTTGATGAACAGAAAATCGATGAAAGAAAATCAGGGTATGCTGTTTATCTTTCCGTTCGAGAGGATGCAATCGTTCTGGATGCGCAACACGTTGATTTCACTCGATATGATATTTGTAAACAAAGACAAAAAAATTGTAACAATTCATAAATACACCAAAGTGCTTTCAGACCAAAGCTATCCGTCGTCTGAACCTGCTAAGTATGTTGTGGAGGTGAATGCGGGTTTTACGGACAAGTATAATATACAGGTGGGAGACAGGATTGATTGGATGGGAACAAAACTTTCTTACTGATTGCCGTAAAGTTCTTCTTCTACAATCTCGCACACTATGTGCGCAACGGTTATATGTCCTTCCTGTATCCTTTGCACATTCGATGAAGGAATGATTACGGGCAGGTCAACAATATCTTTCATTTTACCGCCGTTGCCTCCGAGAAAGCCGATTACCTTCATCCCTTTTTCTTTTGCTTTGTTAACTGCACGAATTACATTTTCGGAATTGCCGCTCGTTGAGATTGCCCAAAGCACATCACCTTTATTACCTAAACCTTCAACGCTTCTTGCAAAAACATTTTCGAAACCTATATCGTTTCCTCCGGCAGTTAAGTTCGATGAGTCGGTTGTTAAAGCAATTGCAGGTAAAGCAGGTCGGTTTATATGATGACTTAAACGGATAACCAATTCGGTTGCGATGTGCTGGCAGTCGGCAGCGCTTCCGCCGTTGCCGCATAACAGCAGCTTGTTCCCGTTTCCGAATGCATCGGCAAGTAAATCGGCAGCTTTAAGAATTTCCTCTTTGCATTCGGTTTCAATTTTAAGTTTTGTTTCGGAACTTTCTTTAAGCGAATTGGTAATGAATTTTTCTTTATCCATATTTTTGATTTCTTATTAATCTGCCGGTGTAAAATTAAAAAAGTGAAATTTATAAAGCAGAGCGGTAATTAAAACTATACCTCTATAATATCTTTAAAGTGAACGGCATTGGCAAACTCTCTTACCAAATCCCAGTTGTTCTCATCTTCGAAGAAGTTACCGGTTACAATTATGTTTGCCCCGCTGTCAACCTTTTCCCTTGCAACTAACGGCGAACGGATTCCTCCGCCGACGATTACGGGAACCGTGCATGTTTCGCTTACGGCTTTTATCATTTCATCGGGCACCGGCATATCTGCTCCGCTGCCTGCTTCAAGATAAATTAATTTCATTCCGAGATATTCCGCAGCTAATGCCGTGGCGGCTGCAATTTCCGGTTTGGTGCGCGGGACGGGCATGCTTCCGCTCATGTAAACTGCTGTGGTTGTAACACCGCTCTCAACAAGTATATATGCTGTCGATATCGGTTCAATGCCGGCTTTCTTTATCATCGGCGAGGCAATTACATGTTTGCCGATTAAATGATCGGCATTCCGTCCGCTTACAACCGAAAGAAAAAGTATCGCATCGGCTGCCGGAGAAATCTGATTAATGCTGCCGGGAAAAATAATTGCAGGCAAGTTCGTGTTCTGCTTTACCTGTTCGATTAAGGATTCGAAGTTGCTGCTCATCATCAAGCTGCCGCCTATTAAAAATCCGTCAACACCGGACTTCTCGCAATGCTTAAGGAAAGCGGCTGCTTTATCCTCCTGCAGTTTGTCCGGATCGAGCAGCACAAGGTAAGCTGCGCCTTTTTTCTCTATAGTATTTAAAAGATGAGTATATGTTTTCATCTGTTTGCATTTTTTATATTGGTCTGATGGAACTCATCCCATATAACAGGACTCGTTTCATAACAGGTAATAATTGTTTTGAAATATAGGAAATTTGGATAACAGAAAAAAGAAACGACAGATAATAAGCATCAATTACAGGAAAATTATTTTTAATTTATATACTACTAAAGAAAATTTTATTCGGAAAAAGCATAGGAGCAAGCAATGGCAAAAATAATTGTTTATCATAAACCAACCTGTACAACGAGCAGAAAAGTTATTAAAGCACTTACGGAAAAGGGAGTCGATTTCGAGAAGGTTAATTATTATGAAACACCCTTCACCAAAACAAAGCTGAATGATTTGCTGAAAAGAATGAAAAAGAAACCTTCGGACATTTTAAGGAAGAAGGATAAAATTTATAAAGAGCTCGATTTTAAAAATAAAAAGTACACCGAAAAACAAATTCTGGATTTGATGATTAAACATCCCGACCTGATAGAAAGACCGATTGTTCAGAAAGGTGCAAAGGTTATTCTGGCGCGTCCGCCCGAAACGGTTAATGAAATTATTTAACAATTAGCCGGAAGTGATTACCCTCATCAAAAAATCGTCTCCCGCCCCCCTCGGGTTAGGAAGGGGGCTTTGGTGGGAGACTTAAGGGTGAGGGCTCACAATATATAAGATTATTAGCTTTCTTGCAACAATAATACTTTAGCCCTTTTCAATTCTGCCAATTGTTTTTTGTTAAGCTTCGGAAAATCCGGCTTCAGTTTTTGCATGGCTTCAACAATAATTTCGGAAACCACTAATCGCGTAAACCATTTTTTATCTGCCGGAATAATAAACCACGGTGCATAAGATTTGCTTGTTGCAGAGATTGCTTCCTGATACGCCTTCTGATAATCGTTCCAGTAAGCACGTTCCTTTATATCGGCTTCCGAAAATTTCCAGTTCTTTGCCGGGTTCTCTATTCTTTTTAAGAACCGTTTTTTCTGTTCTTCTTTCGATACGTGCAAAAAGAATTTGATTACATTGGTTCCGTTTTCGTAAAGATGTTTTTCGAAGTTGTTTATTTGCCTGTAACGTTGCTGCCAGATGTTGTTGTTAATTAATTTATCCGGAAGCTTCTGATACTTAATCAAATCGTGCACACGTACGATTAAAACCTCTTCGTAGTGAGAACGGTTGAATATTCCGATGTTTCCTCTTTCGGGTAAAGCTTTGTTTATACGCCACAGGTAATCGTGCTGCAAATCGGTTTGCGAGGGCTGCTTAAAGCTGTACACCTGCGTTCCCTGCGGATTGAGTCCGCTCATTACATGCTTAATTGTGCCGTCTTTGCCGGCAGCATCCATCGCCTGAAAAACAATGAGCAGTGAATACTTGTCCTGCGCATAAAGCTTTGCCTGAAGCTCAGCCATTTTCTTTATGTTCTCTTTAAGTTTGGCTGCAGCTTCTTTCTTCGATTTGTATTTGCCCGTATCCGAAGTGCTTATCTTCGAAAGCTCAACCTTTGTATTTGGCATAACCCTGAATTGATTGTAGTTCATTTATAACTCCGGTGGTTAATTTTAATTTTTCTATATTTCAGATTATTATTTTAATATGAAATTATTAAATCGGGTGACGGTAACCAAATTAAAAAATACAGAACGGTTATTGTAGTACCCTAAATACCGAATCTATTACGGAAAAACCGGCAGGATAAATTTCATGAAAAAACAAATTTTCATTTCACTATTCATCTTTACGCAAATAACTTTTTCACAAACTCAGTTCCAGGAATTTTTAGACCGCGTCAACTCCATAAGCGATTCAACCGGAAAAGCAGCGGTAATAGACAGCTTTATGAATGTTGCACGACAGCAGGGAATTCCTTTTGTGGAAAATAACACAGCAAACTTTATTTATCGCGGGACGCCAAACACGATAAGTATTGCAGGTGATTTTAACGGATGGAATCCTTCGGTGAATTTTATGTCGAATTTAAGTCAAACAGACTTTTGGTATTTATCCAAAAGTTTTGAGATGAATGCAAGGTTGGATTACAAGTTTGTACTGAACGGAAACAACTGGATACTTGATCCTGAAAATCCCAACACAATTCTCGGCGGTTTCGGTCCAAACAGCGAGCTTGCAATGCCTGAATACGTTCAACCGTGGGAAATAGAATTCAACCCGGATATACAGCATGGCACGGTTGAAACAACTTCAATTTTCAGTAATCATCTTAATGCAACGTATCAGTTAAAAATTTATCTGCCGCCGGGTTATAATGGAAACGGCGAGGAAAAATATCCTTCGGTTTATTTTCAGGATGGATTTGAATATATAACACTCGGCAGTGCTGTAAACGTTTTGGATAATCTTATCGACAGCAATAAGATACAACCGGTAGTTGCCGTGTTCGTAAAACCGAATAACAGGAACGAAGAATATGCCGGAAGTAAGCGTGTTCAATACAGGTTGTTCTTTGCCGAAGAACTCGTCCCTTTTATCGACAGCTTATATAAAACAATTAACAACCCTTTACAACGATTGGTTATCGGCGATTCGTTCGGCGGAAACATCTCTGCGCTGATTGCTTACAATCATCCGGAGCTGTTCGGTTTGTGCGGACTTCACTCAGGCGCATTCTGGCAGAACAATTTCGAAACTTATAATCTTATTGTAAACGGCGAAGTTAAAAACATAAAATGGTCTTCTGTTTGGGGAAGCTATGAATCTCTTCAAACCAATCTGCGCAATTTCCGTGATTCGCTTTTATCAAAAGGTTATCAGTTAGATTGGCTGGAATTACCCGAAGGACACAGTTGGGGTTTGTGGCGCGCAACCATTGATGTTATTCTTCAGTATTTTTTCCCTGCATCACCATCGGGAGTAGAGGAAACTGGTTTTTTGATTCCAAAAGATTTTAAGCTATATCAGAATTATCCGAA
This sequence comes from Bacteroidota bacterium, assembly GCA_024278655.1. Lineage (GTDB taxonomy): Bacteria > Bacteroidota > Ignavibacteria > Ignavibacteriales > Ignavibacteriaceae > BMS3ABIN03. The sequence continues at coordinate 5,798 of JAJRSV010000392.1, forward strand.
TCCATTCAATCCAAGCACAAGAATAAGATTCAAAATCCCGCCTTTTGTAAAGTGGGTGTCACCCCAAGGGGGTGACGGAGGATTAACGGGGTTTTCCTCTTCCGAAAAGACCTCACCCTATGTCCCTCTCCCCCGCAAGCGGGATTTTCAACTTACCAAGGAGAGGGATTTAAGGGTGAGGTTGACGACGCTGAAAGTGTACGATGTGCTTGGAAAAGAAGTAGCTACTTTAGTAAATAAAGAGCTGCAGGCGGGAGAATATGAAGTGGAGTTCAATGCTGCTAACTTACCGAGCAGTGTTTATTTCTATCAATTAAAAGCGGGACGGTTCAGCCAAACGAAAAAGATGTTATTGCTTCGATGAACAAAGAATCTTTTCTCTTACCTTTTCCTTTTAAAAAAGATAAACTATCTTTATAAAAAATTTTTAACAACTTTATGAACGATTATGATAAGCAAAGAATTATTAGACATACTCTGCTGTCCCGAAACAAAAGCCGAATTGGTTTTAGACGGCGATTACCTCGTATCGACAGATAAAAACACGCGCCGCCGCTACAGAATTGAAGACGACATTCCGATAATGCTTATTGAAGAATCGGAACAGTTAAGCATGGAGGAGTGGACGGAGATAATGAAGAAGCATGGGAAGAGGGTAGAGTAACCAGTAGGCAAAAGGTAGTAGGCAATAGGCAAAATTTAGAAGAAGCTTGCCTGCTGAATTTCTGATTAAGGGGGTAGGTAGTTGGTGTTGAGCAATTGACTAATATGTAGAGCTATATTTAGTGTTTGTCGCGTGGGTCAAAATTGTCATTCTGAATGTAGCGAAGCGGAATGAACCTGCCTGACGGTAGGCAGGGAATCTCAACCTTAATAAGTGCGAAAAACTTCATTCCAATGAGACTGCCTTAATTAAATAGAAAAGAAAGGGATACTGTGCGAGAATTTTTTATACTGTAATAAACTCAAAAGTTGTGAGTTATTGTATAAGAAGATGGCTTACCGAATAATTATTCGTTTTTCAGTATATTTCCGACAAAAAATTTTTACTTATGGATCCAATTAACATTATCGTCGGCTTAAACATAATAGCCACGTTCGGTGCAAACGTTTCCGGCGCAAAAAAAGGTTTGCGAACCAAAATAGGTGTGGCTAAGGAAAAACCGGATACTTACCTGCAAAACTTCCCGCTTGTTTTATCTACTTTAGCATTAATAGGATTGATATTGGGTGTCTTTCAAATAGGTACACTCGATTACAGCGATGAATATACTATCATCCGCCTGATTGGTGTAGCGGTTTACGTAATATTTTCCTGGGTGCAGGTTTGGTCGTTTAAAACTTTGGGCGAATCGTATTCGCAGGAGATTCTTATTAAGAAAAATCACCAGCTAATAACAAAGGGTCCGTTTAGGATTTTACGCCATCCGCAGTACGTCTCGCAAATATTAATTGATTTGGGCGGTGCGGCTGCAACGTTAAGCTTTATAGTTGCGCCTATTGCACTAATCGAAATACCTTTCCTGATAATGCGCGCATCAATCGAAGAGAAACTTTTAGCAAAATATTTCGGCGAACAATTTTCCGCCTACAAAAAGAGAAGCGGATTTTTTATACCTTTTATAGGTTAGAAAAATTCGATTCATTGAAACCGATGAATTTAAAATTCCTTTACATTTTTTTACTGCTTTTAATTGCTAATTCGTTTGCACAAACATCCGATAAGATTTTTGTGCAAACAGATGAGTTTGTTAAACCGGTTCCTGCTTATACAAGAGAGGGTTCCCTCTACTTTTCACTGAAGGACTTCGCAGAAGCTTTAAACATCAACTATTATTATAATAATCAAAACGGCAAGCTCGAGCTCAAGTTCGACGATTACATTTTTAAGGTGACTGCAAAAAACCCTTACCTTGTTATTATCGACAGAAATTCGGGTCAGCAGTGGATATTCCAGCTTCCCACTTCAAGCTATCTGCTTAAAGGGAAGATGTTTGTTCCGCTGAAGTACACCATCCAACCGCTCCAAAAAGCTTACGGGAAAGAGATAATCTTCGCCCAGAATAACAAACTGGTAATAGGCGGTAACATAGAAAACAGAGGAGAGTGGTTTACACGACCTGAAAAAGAATATACCACAACAAAATTTAACATAAACGGTATAACTGTTTCGGAAAAAGCCAACGGCACATTAATACGAGTTCATTCGAACAAAAAAATACCTTCTTACTTCAGTTCATTTAAAGATGGTGTGCTTACTATTATATTCAGACAAGTAAATGCCGATATATCTAAAACCAATCGCAGCCGCGTAAGCGGATTGATAAAAAAAATAGAGACGAGAAACATCGGACCTGATACCGAATTTAAATTTATCGTCGGCGAGGAGTATTCAACCAACGATGTAATGAATGTTCAGGGGAGCAATGATGTTATAATTACTATTCACAATAAAATTTTTACTAAAAACGAAAACGAACAGAAAACCCGTGAGAAGTGGAACTTCGATGTGATTGTTATCGATGCGGGACACGGCGGCAAAGATCCCGGTGCAATTGGATTGGGAAAAGTAAAAGAGAAAGATATAAACCTGGGTATAGCACTTAAGCTCGGCAAGCTGATTGAAAAAAATATGAAGGACGTTAAGGTTGTTTATACAAGAAGGACCGATAAGTTTGTAGACCTTTACAAACGGGGAAAGATTGCCAACGAACATGACGGAAAGCTTTTCATTTCCATTCACTGTAACTCAACAAAAAAGAAACCTAACGGCGCAAACGGAATTGAAGTATATCTGTTAAGACCCGGCAGAACGCAGGAAGCAATTGCCATTGCCGAAAGGGAGAACAGCGTTATTGAGTACGAAGATAATCCCGAACGCTACGAAAAACTAACCGATGAAAATTTTATTCTTGTTAGCATGGCTCACTCGGCATTTATGAAATATTCCGAAAGATTCGCCGATCTGTTGAACGATCAGTTCAGGGTAAAAACGAAGCTGAAAGCACGAGGCGTAAAACAGGCAGGATTTTATGTGCTCGTCGGTGCATCCATGCCGAGTGTGCTGATAGAAACCGGGTTCATTTCGAATAAAAACGATGTGAAGTATCTTAAAAGCTCTGCAGGACAGCAGCAATTGGCAGAGGCAATTTTTGATGCAATCGTCAGTTACCGCGAATACTATCTTAAAGAGATGGAAGCAGAATTGTAAATATTATTCTCTCCTTTATTAGTTAATCAAAGCATATATAAAATATTCACGCATTAGCGGCAATAAAAACCGTGTGTGATTTGTAACAAACATAAACTTGAAACTTTTATCCATATTATTCATCAAATTATGTGTAATTAAAAAACGAAAGGATGGAAAAACCAAAATGAAAAACATAGTAGAAGGAACCGATTTCAATTTCGAACAGGAAGTTTTAAAAGCCGATACTCCCGTATTGGTCGATTTCTGGGCTCCGTGGTGCGGACC
>JAJRSV010000393.1 GCA_024278655.1 Bacteroidota bacterium
ACTCTGAAATTGTTTTCGCCCCTGTAATTCAGTTTCCAGGCAAACTCCAACTTCAGTGGTAATATACCTTGCCCGATACCGAAACCGATTTCGTAAAAAGGATGCGGGAATGTTTTAACTGCCGAAGGCAAAATGTTTTCCGTATCTCTGCCAACATCGGAAAGAGCCATATTTAAGAATAAGCTTAAAGTTATTTCCCAATCTTTTAAGCCGGGAACTTTCAACAGCTTGAAAAGCTCGTCGCGGAATTGATGTTCAATATTTACAGCGATAACTTTTTCACCGAGTATTTCGTTAACGTTGAGAGTTCTGAAAGAATTGTTTTTTGAGATGTAATTAATATTTCCGGGAAGTGAGTATAAATTCTGATACGGCAGTGCTCCGCAGTTATACATTCCGAAAGCATTAAAGTAAAGATATGCGGTACGAAAGGTTCGAACGAAACCTATGCTTTGAAGTTTATAGGTCGTGAAATTATAATCACTGCTTAACATATCGTTGTTCGAATAAGTAACATCGCCGGAGAAAACCACAAACGAACCTCCCTGCGAAGTACGTCTTCTAAAGTAACCGTCTTCAATATAATCCCTGAAATCGAGATAGAATCCTGCTGTAAAGGCGTTCACTTTGCCCTCGTTCACGGAAGGGTTTATTCTGTAAATATCATCCTTATTGAAAAAGGAATAATCGCTGTTATTGCTTGCGCTGTGGTCGGTGCGGTTAATGTAACCAAAGCTTAAATCGAGCACCGGAGCCACTTCTCCCGTAAAGGTTATATCGAAACCGTTTGTGTAGTAGTAATCCCTGAATTCTTTTTTAAATAGCAGCGCTACTAAAGTGGAAGTCAGGTCAGTATAATTATCCGAGCTTCCGAAAAGTATATCGAGTTTGTTATATGCGTTCAGTTCGATGTTGTAAGTGCGGTAACTGCCCAGATAATATTTCGCATAAAAATCCGTTTTGAATTTCTTATCGGAAAAGCCGTAAGAAAAACCGAGGCGTGAATTCAGGCGGCGGTTAAGTGCATCATTAAGATAAAGAGAAAAATTAAGCGAGTGTCCTTCAACACGATTAAATTTATATAGCGAAAGCGGACCGCTTACAGCAAAGTTTTTGGTTAAATAAGTACGCGTATCGAGGAATGAAAATTTATCCCAAAACGTACGCGGCACACTGCTGATGCTGTCAATCCTTCTGTAAGCCAGTTCTTCTTCCAATGTGTTGGGAATCGACTGAATGCTTTTCCAGTAAAGCGAATCTTTCTTATCAGCTTCCGGCAGCACTGTAATTATGGCTTTCGAAAATAAGTTATCGTCTATCACCGGATTGATTTTATAATCGTACAAAATGGAATTTATTTCGAAGCCGAATTTTACAAGCCCGAGATAATTTGCTTTTAGAAAAAGATGATAATCTACAGGCATAAAAATTCCGTCGTAATCCGCAAACTGCTGAACTACACTTATAGTATCGAACAAGCCGCCCACATTTGCGGCGCGGTTCAATCGCAAATCGACTTTTATTAAATCGTAAGTGCTGTCGGTAATGAACACGCTTCCGATAAAGCCGGGGTCATCTTTATCCTGTGGAAACATATCAATCTTAAAAACTTTTTTATTATCAATCGCCAATGTTCTGTCAAGATAAAACTGATAATAATCGAGTGCGTTAGCGGCGAGCGGTCCGGGTAGATCCAATCCAAAGAAGTTAACGTCATCTTCATAAAAGTTTTGAATTATCCTGCCCCCTGTTAATGTATTGAACGACGAGGGGAAATTTGCACTTTGTTTTTGTGCGGTAATTATCTCTTTAAAATTATCCGGCTTTCTGAAGTACCCTTTGCTTTCGTTTTCGAATATAGCTGTTATCTTTGTGTCTGAAGAATCGCCGCTGCCAGAACCCATTCCAATTCCGCCGCCTTCGCGGTAAAGTTCTTCTTTGGTTCTTACCAAACCTTTTGTGTAAGCGCTGAACTCGTAAGCAAAAAGCTTTTTGTTTCTTTCGTTCTTTTTATCGATTGCTTTTTGAATAATCGCCAATGCAGGATTCACACCGGGCTCAACAATTATTTCGGGAAGAAAAATTTCGGTTTGCTTCAACACAAAATCCAAACCTTTGATGTTTTTATATAAATCGACCTTAATTGTATCGGAAAAGTAACCGATGTAAGAAGCTATTAATGTATATTTACCGCTTTTCAGCTTTAGCTCATACTCGCCCTCGGTGTTTGCCGAAGTACCGGTGAATGTATTCATCACTCTAATGTTAGCGTAACCGAGGGGAGCGGAAGTTTCGGCATCGTAAACCCTGCCGCTTATTGTGTACTGCTGTGCGTAAACTGAAAAAGCAGACAGGAGAAAAAGGATTGCTGAAAAAGTGTTTTTCATACTATAAATTATCCGAAAATAAATAATTACTACAATATTACTCAAAAAATTTAACCTGCAAAATTAAGCGGGCAAACGGAAACTCACAGCATATTAGCCCGGTAACCCAAAACTTCTACAAAACAAGCGATATGATTATATTTGTAAGCTGTTTCAAAATTTTATTGAAAGAAACAAGACAAGTTCTTTATGAAAAATGTAATCGGAATAATACGCGAGGGTTTGAGCAAAAAGGGAGAGAAGCGGGTTGCCGTCACTCCCAAAGAGGCGAAGCAAATTGTTGAGTGGGGTCACAGATTAATTGTTCAGCCGGCTGTTAATCCTAAAACCGGTGCAATTAAACGTATCTTCCCCGATGTTCTGTACAAACAAGTTGGAGCCGAAATAAGCGAAGACCTTTCACCCGCCGACGTTATATTCGGACTGAAAGAAATTCATCCCACCAGAATACTGCCGGAAAAAGCTTACTATCTTTTCTCTCATACTCATAAAGGACAGATAAAAAACAGGCAGATGCTCAAAACTTTTGTCGAAAGAAAAACCACTGTTATTGATTACGAACTAATTACGGACGATGAGAACAGAAGATACTTAACCGCTTTTACATACAACGCCGGTTATGCCGGAATGGTTGACAGTTTATGGACGCTCGGCAAAAGATTGAAAGCAAAAGGATTCCATAATCCGTTCGAGGTTATAAAGCAGTCGATTGAAGTTGAGCATCTTTATAAAGCAAAAGAAACCTTTGAACACGCCGCTCATAAAATAAGAACAAGAGGAACCCCTAAAAAACTGCCGCCCGTTGTAGTTTGTTTTTTGGGAAGAGGCAAAACAGCCAAAGGCGCAAGGGAAATGTTCAACATTCTTCCATACGAAGAGATAACCCTTGAGCAGTTGGAAGATGTTTTTCATTACGGTTCAAGGAATAAACTTTATGCGCTGCACATAAGCAGGGATGTAATTTACCGGTTAAAAGAAGATGCAATGCATCTTAAAAATGAATACGATGCATTGACACCAAGAGAAAAGCGCAGCTTTTACGATAAGAACCCGCAATACTTCGAATCGAACCTCGATAAGGTTTTGCCTTACGTTACCGTTTTAATGAACTGTGTTTTCTGGTCGCCCGAATATCCGCGTATCGTTACAAAAGAATTGATGAAGCAAATTTACAAAGAGCACAAAACGCTTCAGGTGATAGGCGACATAACCTGCGATCCTAACGGTTCGATTGAGTTTTCGAAAGAGACGTGGATTGATAACCCCGTTTACATTTACAATCCCCTTACGGAAAAGATTAAAGACGGCTTCGACGGCGAGGGTATTGCTGTAATGGCGGTAACTAACCTGCCATGCGAATTTTCCGCCGATGCATCGCATCAGTTTGCCAACGACCTTTCGCCGTTTTTAAAAAATATTGTAACCGCAAATTATAAAGGAACGCTTGAAGAGTCGGGACTTGTAGCGGAGATAAAAAAAGCTGTTATCTTATGGCAAGGTAAGTTTACTAAGAACTTCGAATATATGAACGAGTTTATACAGAATTAATTTTTCACTCTATTTCAACCACTTCCTCGTACGGCTTAATTCCCAATTTTGCCAGCTCTTTTAATGTGGGTCTGAATATATCGCGGTGCACCGGAATGATAACTCCCCGTTCTTTTATCTGATCGGTGAGCACAAGACTTGCAGCAATGCCTAACGGCAGTCCAACTGTTTCAGACATTGCAGTATGAACCGAATCTTTTCCCTTCACAACAATCGTAGAAGTCATCCTTTCCTTCTTACCGTTAAGCTGGTATTCAATTTCGGTTTGCAGAATAACCATATCCCTGTCACCTTTTTTGAACTCCCATTTCTGTTTGAGCAGATCGAGCAGGATATCGGCAGGGGTAGCGTTTTTAATTTTTATTTTTTTGTTCGAAAGGAGTCCGAGCCACTCAATTTTTTTCACGATTTCGCTGTCGGGTGAAATATCGAGAAACTCGAGTACGGCTTCCTTTGTTGTAAAGCCGTTACGCCTGTTAAGATAAATCGACACCCACTCGTCGTAAGTTAACCTGTGCGATTCGGGAACGATGTAACGGTTATCGGTCAAGCCGATTTTAACCAGCGCATTCCATGCCTCGCAGAAACCTATCTTCCTGAGCGAACCGCGGTAAACATTAGGAAGCTTCGGGAGGTGATATATCTTTCTGTACTTTATAGAATCACGGTTCGGGTACGCTTCGTACCTGCCGATGCCGGGCACCTCAACAATTTCGGTATCGAGAAAGAGCCGGTTGTAAGGAACTATGCGAAGCTTTCCGTCCTTAACGTAACGTGCGCTTGCCATGCCGGCAATTACAACATTCATCGGGTTCCAGGTTATTTTATAACCCCAGGGGTTGTCGTCGCTTTCGGGTGTAATCAAACCGCCGCCGTAAGATTTTAACGATAGAACTCTTCCGCCCCTGTCTCTTATCTTGGTTATCATTCTCATCGTTTCCATATGATCGATACCGGGATCGAGTCCCATTTCATTCAATAAAATAATACCGGCTTTGTGTGCTTCTTCATCATACATTCTCATCCTGTCGGAAACATACGATGCGGTTAAGAGGTGAACCTTGTATTCAATACAGTCTTCTACAAGATGAACGTGCAGAGTTTCGGGCAGCAGCGAGACAACAATATCGGCTTTGGAAATTTGCTTACGTCTTTGCCTTCTGTTAAAAACATCGAACTCGATTGCTTTCGCATTCTTTAGCCCTGCGGTTTTCTGCTTAGCAAGCTCTAACGATCGGTCACCGACCGTAATAAACCAGTTATGCTCTTTCGCTTTTTCAGCAAGGTAGGATATTAAGGAAATTGCCGTTCGACCGGCACCTACGATAAAAATTCGTTTCACGGAATCCGTTAATTCCATAATTTAATTTCTACAAGGCACTAAACTAATTGATTAATACAATACCAGTCAATTGAAAAACAAAAATATTGCCATAAATCACAGTAGGGCGAAATTCAATTAAACATCATTTATTACTATTTTTATATTCAATAACTGCATTATTCATAAACAATATTACTGATTTAAAATGAAGCACTACCGAAGAACAGCATTATTTACTTTTCTGCTATCCGTTATCGCAATAGCTACTGTCTTTCCGCAGGATAGTTTAACAATCAATACAAATGAAAATGACAAAACCGTTAACCAGCAATTGCCCGAAGGCATTACTGCGCAGGATGTGTTGAATAACTACATCGAGGCAATAGGAGGAAGGGAAGCTTACGGCAATATAAAGGACAAGACAACCGTTATGCGTGGCGAAGTAATGAACCAGAACTTCAGCATCGTTATAAAACAGAAAGCCCCGAACAAGTTAAAACAAGACATGCGAATGGGCGATGTAAAGCAAACGATTTTATTTGACGGTACAAAAGCCGTTCAGATTGTGGGCGATAAAAAATCGGAGATAACCGGCGGACAACTGGAAATGATTAAAACCGAAGCTGAGATGGGTTTTATTTTAGATCCCGAATCGTTCGGTACAACCGTTTCGTTAGCCGGCATTGAAAAAGTCGATAGCATCGATTGTTACAAAATTGAGTTGACACCTGCGAAAGGAGATAAATGGTATCAGTACTATGCGGTTGATACCGGGCTTAAAGTTAAAGACGAAAAAATAGTTGAGTTTCCGCAGGGTAAGTTTTTACGCGAGATTTACTACAGTGATTACAGGGATGTTGACGGCGTGAAGTTTCCGTTTAAACTTAAGCAGTCGATAGGAATGCAGACTGTTGAACTAACGGTAAGCAGCGTAAAAATAAACAAAGGACTGAAAGACGAAATTTTTGAGATTCCGGAATAATGGAAAACAGGAATTACTCGGTTATAGTTTTCGATTTGGGTAATGTGCTTATTCCGTTCAATTACGATATCCTTATTCGTAAGCTTGATGAAATAAAGCCGGGACTGGGCAAACACTTTGTTGATACTTACAACGACAACTATCACATCCACCGTGAGTTTGAAAGAGGTAAAATAACCGAAGAAGATTTTATAAACAGAATGCTTGAAACATTGGAGCACAGAATAGACGGCATAACATTCTGCGAATATTTTTCATCCATATTCACTACGAACGACAATGTTATTCAACTCTTACCCGGGCTTAAAAAGCAATACAAACTTATTCTCCTTTCGAACACAAACTCGATTCACGAAAGATACGGCTGGGATCATTACGGCTTTTTAAAATATTTTGACGATCTGGTTCTGTCGCACAAAGTGGGTGCGGTAAAGCCGGAAGAAAAGATTTATCGTGCGGTCGAAGCAGCTTCGGAGCTTCCCTCCGAAGAACATATTTTTATTGATGATATCGAAGAATATGTAACTGCCGCAAAAAAGTTGGGATGGGACGGAATACACTTTAAAGGATATGATTACCTGGTAAATGAACTTAAGCAGAGAAATATTTTATAACCCGACAATCAAAATGTTTTTTTTTTGAGTATCAAAAGAAGCCACGAGCAAATATTTATTTTAAAAATACTGCATTTGCCCGCTTTCTACTTTACAACATTTTCACTAACTTCATAAAAAAAATATTTGACAGATAGCACAGAGGATTAAATGAAGTGTCCGTCTTGCGGAACTGAAAACAAAAACGATGCAAAGTTCTGCAAAGCATGCGGTGGCACAATGTCGGCACAATATAAAACATGCAAAAACGGTCACAACTACGATTCATCACTCAACGACTGTCCTTACTGTCCTAACCCGAATGTTGCGCGTGTAATTGAAGCAGCAACAGAGAATCAGAAAACCGTAATAGATAAAGCGGCATCCGTAAAAACAACTCCCGATATTGAGGATTTCGAACATTCCCCCGATGTGGCAACTACTCCCCCGAAAAATATGCCGCCGGCACAAAAAACGGTTATCACAACACAGTCACCGGCAATTAACGAGCAGGTAAACGCACGACTTGCGGGATGGCTTGTAAGTTTCGATATTGATCCGATGGGAAAAGAATTCAGATTATACGAAGGAAGAAATAAAATCGGAAGAGCAGATAACTGTACGGTTACAGTTGATGACTCAAGCGTTTCCGAAGAACATGCACTGTTGTACGTTAAAGATAACAAAGTGCTTTTGCAGGACGAGCTTTCGACAAACGGCACTTTTGTTAACGGCAGAAAAATTGAAGAACGCGTTTCGTTAAATGATAACGATAAAGTTCGGTTCGGAAACATCGGCTTCAAAATTAAAATTATTTAATAACTATCCGTTCACTCAGAGTTAAATTTATTGAACTACATTCTTGAAATAGGAAACTATTCCGATATCGGTAAAGCCCGTAAAATCAACGAAGATTATTTCGGTTCTTTTTCCGGCAGATACGGAACGCTTTTGATTGTATGCGACGGTATGGGCGGGCATGAAGGCGGAGAGATAGCTTCGCGTCTCGCCGTTGAAACAATCAACAATCACTTCGAACATCTTGGCTCAGACTTTAATCCTAAAGAAGAACTCATTAAAGCAATCGAAAAGGCAAACTTCGTGATTATAGAAGCGGGCAAAACCAGAAAAGAGCTTGCAGAGATGGGTTCCACCGTGGTAATGGCTTTAATAAAGGACGATTTTGCTTATACGGCAAACCTGGGCGACAGCAGAATTTACTTAATCAAAAACGGCTCGATCTCACAAATAACAAAAGATCATTCGCTCGTTCAGCAAATGATTGATTCGGATTTAATATCTCCCGAAGAAGCACAACATCATCCAAAGAAAAACGTGATTACAAAAGCTCTCGGCATAGAGGATAATGTTGAACCCGAAATCATTAAACCGTTTAAACTCACACCAAACGATTGTTTGATTCTCTGTACCGACGGTTTAACCAATCATGTTAACGATGAGGAAATACTTGCGTTATGCATCTCCAATTCTTCACAGGATGCAGCCGAAAAGTTAGTCGATCTTGCAAACGAACGGGGAGGCACAGATAACATTACGGTTCAAATACTTAAAGTGCACGAAAGGAAATCCCCTGTAAAGGGGAATGGTATTTCTAAATCCGTTTACCTAACTTTATCGGTAATTATAATAACCGCAGCACTCTACGCTCTGTTTGCACTTAACATATTTAATCTTGGTAATAACGAACTAAGTGATGGCGAAACTCCGGTTACAGGGAATAAACCCGAAGTTACACATCCGGGTACATTAGAAAACACGACGTTAGAAGATTCTTCGACTGTTAAAGCTCCCGACTCGGCAAAAGTAATTTTAAATAATAATATCAAAGAGGAAATAAGGAATGAAATTAATGATTAACAGTTTATTTACCGTTTATCGGGCGAAGGGAATATTGTTAGCTGCTTTAATTGCGTTAATATCCTTCGCTCCGCTTAACGCACAGGACGACGATGACGACGGCGATATAATTCAGGGACTGCTTGAAACAGCGGACATTTTAAATGAAACTCTTCTCGAGGTAACCGCTCTATCAACCGAAGAAGAAAATGCTATTGGCAGGGAGTTGGATAATCAGATATCGCGCGATTTAAGAACCGGTAGAGAATATAAGTTCAAAATCAGGAGAATATTTAAAAAGCTGATGAGGCATGTTGAACGAACAGACTTAAACTATAATTACAAAATTATAAGAGAGAAAGAAGTAAATGCCTACGCTATAGCCGGTGGTAATATGTACATAAACACCGGCATTATAGATTTTCTGGATGACGAAGATGAGATGGCATTTGTAATCGCCCACGAAATTTCTCACAACGAATTGAAGCACTGCATAAAAAGAGTTCAGTACGCTGTGCTTGCCTCATCAATCGATCCGAGTTTCGGAGAGATTGTGCAGGTAGCTTATAATATGTATGCAATGCCTTTCAGCAAATACGATGAGTTCGAAGCCGACGAGAACGGTGTGAGACTTATGAAACTTGCCGGCTACGATAAACAGGGCGCAGTTACCTTCTTCGAAAAGCTCGAACAACTTGAAAAGGAATATGGTGTCGATCAGCGGGATGCAGTTAACGATTTTATATCTTCCCATCCTACCGCAAGAGAAAGAAGAGACAGAGTAATAAATAAGTATCGATAATCATTATGAAATAAATTTTAAAGGAGGAGGCTTTTATGTACTGTATTAAGTGCGGGTATCAAAACGAACCTGATGCAAGGTTCTGTAACAACTGCGGTATTGCCGTAACCGGCACTAAACAACGTTCTGATTTACCCCCACAGACCCCGGTCAATAACCAATCCCCGAATTTAAATTCACCGGAACAAATGTTAATTCAAAACACATCCGGGCAGGGAAAACTTTCGGCTCTTCCGCCTGAATTGGCAGGTTGGAACTGGGGCGCATTTTTTCTTACATGGATTTGGGGAATCAGAAACAGTACAATGATAGCTTTCCTTACGCTGGTACCTCTCGTCGGATTTGTTATGATATTCGTACTCGGTGCAAAAGGAAACGAATGGGCATGGCAAAACAAGAAATGGAATAGCGTAAAAGAATTTGTTGATGTTCAGAGACGTTGGTCTAAAGCGGGTCTTCTTATCTTTTCAATTATTGCGATTATAGTTATTGCAAGCATTGTGGGAAGCGACGGAGGGACTTATTATGCTTATTGAGTTTGAACTCGTGAACATTAAAACATAAATGAAAGGTTTGGTTATAAAAATTTTGATAAGCACGATTGCATTTGTCTTGTTGTTTTTTGCCGCGAATACTTTCCTTTGTTCCGATCCCGGACTGGCACCTGAAATTATCGGAGTAAAAAACAGTGAGATTGTTACGTTTAACGAAGACGAGATTACTTTAACGATGACTGTTACTGCACGGAACAAAAATAATTTCGATATCGATATCGAAAAAATGTTTGTAAATATTGTTATCGGCAGCGATACGATTGGCAGTGCGGAAAGAACAGAAAAGTTAACAATCGGAAGCAAGGCAACTGCTGATATCGTCTTTTCATCGACATTAACGACCAATAAAATTTTAAAGCTTTTAAGTGAAGGTATTGATACACTGAATCTGCGGCTTATCGGTACCGCTTCAGCCGATCTGGGAATTATTACGATGCCCGTTGATATAGATATTGAATTTGAAGTGGCTGTTAAAGAACAATTAGCCAAAACAATTGAATCGGACACGAACAACGAGAAGCTGATAAAAGTAGAAAGCGCAGCACTTAAAAACTTAAGTCTCGGTGAGTCGGTTGTTGAAGTGCAATTTGTTATTTCGAACCCATACGGAATTGAATTTAAAGTGAAGGATTACCCTTCGACCATTTACATAAACAACCGCGAAGCCGGGGATGGTAACATTTCGGAAGTAATTGAAGTTAAAAAATCGGGCAGCGAATCTACGGGAAGAGTGAAATATACCTTAAGCAATACTCAAACTTTATCTTCGCTTTTCGGTTCCGTTTTTTCGCGTAAGCTTGAATATGAAACGGACGGAACTATGGTAATAAACATTCTTGGTTATGAAATTCAATTTCCATTCAGAATGAGAGGAGTATTGATTAAAATATGAGTAACACATCTACCGAAAGAATTGTTCTGGTTGGAAGATCAACTGCTTGTCACATTGTTATTGATAATCAGAAAGTTTCTTCGAAGCATGCACAGTTCAGAATTAAAGACAGCGTAATTACACTGGAAGATACCGGCTCTACAAACGGAACTTATGTTAACGGCGAAAGAATCGCATCAAAAACAGTAACCTCTGATGATACTATTAACTTCAGTAAAAATTATACATTCGAATGGAAATTGCTGGAACCGTTCCTGAAGATGGCGCAGGAAGCTGTTTCTCCTGCCGGTGAACAAAGATTGAAAACGGTAATCGCAAGAGAAAAATCTCTTATAAAAATAGGCAGGACAGACGATAACGACTTAGTAATAAAGAACATTAAAGTTTCAAGAAATCATGCAAAACTCGAAAAGGTTGGCGGCGAATGGTTCATCGAAGACCTCGATAGTTCCAACGGCACATTCATCAACGGCAAAAAAATCAAACGGGCAAAGGTTACGCCTAAAGATGTTATAACAATAGGCGGAGTGCCGTTAAACCTTAGCACTCTATTCTCGTCGGAAAAAGAAATAGCCGGTGATATAAAAATTGCAACCGAAGATCTTACATTCAAAGTGAAAGAAAAAACCATTGTTGATGAAATAGGTTTAACAATTATGCCGGGCGAGTTCGTCGGGTTGATAGGTCCGAGCGGTGCCGGTAAAACATCCTTAATGATGATGATGAACGGCGTTGTTCGTCCTTCAGCAGGAGATGTGTACATAAATTCGCAATCACTTTATGCAAATTTCGATTCGTTCAAAGGACAAATCGGTTATGTTCCGCAGGATGATATAATTCACCGGGAACTTAAGGTGAAAGAATCGTTTCAGTATACCGGCAAGCTGCGCCTCGAAAACTTTACCGACGAAGACATCTCAGCACAGGTCGATAATGTTTTAACCACGCTCGGGTTGGATGAAACACGCGACACTTTAATCGGTTCGGCAGAAAAGAAAGGGATAAGCGGCGGTCAAAGGAAACGGGTTAACCTCGGTCAGGAACTTTTAACGGAACCGTCAATACTGTTTCTCGATGAACCGACAAGCGGGCTCGATCCTAAAACCGATCTTGATGTTATGTACTTGCTTAAAAACATAGCCGCTAAAGGAAAAATAGTTATACTCACAACTCATAATATAACAAAAGACAACTTCGAAATTTTATCTCACTTAATCGTTTTAACAAAGGGAGGCAAGCTTGCTTACTTCGGTAAAGCAAGTAAAGCCACTGAATATTTTGAGGTCGAAAAACCCTACGAAATTTTTGAAAAGCTTGAATCGAAAGACCCCGACTACTGGAAAGAGAAGTATAAAAACTCACCCGAGTATAAAATATTCGTTGAGGGCAGAAAAGATTCGGCAGGTAAAACTCAGGCAGCAGAAGCCATGCCGCCGCCAAAACGTAAAGCGGATTTAAAACAATATCTTACTCTCACAAGCCGTTACTTTAAGGTTAAATCGAGAGACCATGTAAGTACGGCAATTCTTCTGCTTCAGGCACCTATTATTGCTGCATTAATTGCTTTGGTGTTTAACGAGTTCGAAGAACGAACCGCCGCATTGTTCATTCTTGTAATTGCCGCAGTCTGGCTCGGGTGTTCGAATGCCGCACGCGAAATAGTAGCCGAACAAGCGGTGTATAAACGTGAAAGGATGGTAAACTTAAAAATTCCTTCTTATCTTTTTTCGAAAGTAACCGTGCTTTTGCTTCTGTGTGTTATTCAATGCGCTGTGCTTGCCGTTATTGTGGTTCCGTCCCTCGATATGAATTCATCGGTTATAAGCATGTTTTTTATGCTGCTTATTACTTCGCTGCCGGCTTTGCTGCTTGGACTGCTGATTTCATCCTTTGTTTCAACAACCGAAGCTGCAATGGGCTTAATACCATTAGTACTGATTCCTCAGGTAATTTTAGGCGGACTTATTAGTACTTTCAACAATATGGGCGATCTCGAAAAATTCCTCGCTGCTTTTATGCCGAGCCGCTGGTCGTTTGAAGCAATGACCATAATGGAATACAAAGATTTTTATGATGAAGGAATTTACGGTTTGGGATTTTCCGCTGATAATTTCGCAGTGGATATCGCAGTCATATTGTCATTCTCGGTAGCGTATTTTCTACTTACCGCATATTCATTAAAAAGAAAAGATGTTAGTTAGTATAAACCCGGAGTATTAAATGTTTAGTCGTACACATTTTTATGAAACTGTTAAAAAACCGAACGAAGGCGGGCCTGCC
>JAJRSV010000394.1 GCA_024278655.1 Bacteroidota bacterium
CAATTATCGGGATGGAAGCTTACATTGTAAGGAAAGGCAACAGGTTCGAAAGGGGCGAAGCAAATGAATCGAACGGGAAAAAAGGAAAGAAAAATTATTCTCACCTTATACTTCTTGCAAAGAACAAAGAGGGTTATAAAAACTTATCGAAGCTTTCAACTTTGGGGCATACCGAAGGGTTTTATTACAAACCGAGAATCGATTGGGAACTGCTCGAAAAATATAACGAAGGATTAATTTGCACTTCGGCTTGTGTTGGTGGCGCGGTATCGTATCATCTTGTTGACGGCAATATCGATAAAGCACGGGAAACAGCAAAGAAATTAAAAGATATTTTCGGTGATGATTTTTATCTCGAAATACAGGACCACGGTTTGGAGAAAGATAAAGCAGTGCTCGAATGGATGCCGAAGCTTTCGAAAGAACTGGGAATAAAATTAGTTGCTACAAACGATTGCCATTACATCGATAAAGACCATGCAATTCCGCACAACATTCTTCTGCTTCTTTCTGATAAAAACGGAAGGGATTACAAGGATTTAAAGTATCAGACAGACCAGATTTATTTTAAATCTCCCGAAGAGATGATAGCGCTGTTCAAAAATTATAAAGGCGCTATAGAAAACACTCTGGAAATTGATTCGAAGATAGATTTGAAGCTGGAGTTCGAAGGGCATTACTTCCCGCGGTTTCCGATTCCCGAAGACTCGAAGGCAAAAACCCTTGAAGAGTATTTCGAGCTGCTTGCACGCGAAGGTTTGGAGAAAAGAAAACTCGATATTACAAACGAAGTTGAAGAACGGTTTAATTACGAGATTGAAACGATAAAGAAGATGGGCTTTGCCGGTTACTTTTTAATCGTGCAGGATTTTATTAACGCTGCAAAAAAGAATAACATACCCGTTGGACCCGGACGCGGAAGTGCTGCCGGTTCACTTGTGGCTTATGCACTCGGCATAACTAACATCAATCCTATTAAGTATAATCTTCTGTTCGAACGATTCCTGAACCCCGAAAGGAAATCGATGCCCGATATCGATGTGGATTTTGCAGACGACCAGCGCGGCGATGTTATCGAATACGTTAAAGAAAAGTACGGCGAAAATTGCGTAAGCCAGATTATTACTTTTAACCGTCTTTCATCGAAGGCGGTTATAAGAGACGTTGCAAGAGTTCTGAAAATACCCATTCCTGTTGTTAATAAAATTACAAAGTATATTCCTTCTAAATTCGGTAAAGTATATTCAATTGAGCAGGCATTGAAAGAAGTTCCGGAACTGAAATGGGTAAAAGAATCGAAGGAGCCGGATATACAAAACCTGATAAAGTTTGCTAAAGTGCTCGAAGGAATGAACCGTAATGCATCGAAGCACGCTGCAGGTGTTGTTATCACTCCCGATGATGTAAGCAATTATGTTCCGCTTGCCAACGCGGTTTCGCAGCAGGATATTGTTACGCAGTTTAATATGAAGGAGATTGAAGGCGCAGGTCTGTTAAAGATGGATTTCCTTGGTCTCCGCACACTTACAATTATCCGCGATACGCTTGAACTCATAAAGAAAAATCACAACAAAGAGATTGATATTGATGAAATTCCGCTCGATGACGAAGAGACGTACAAGCTTTTTTCGAAAGGACAAACCACAGGCGTCTTCCAGTTTGAATCGCCGCCGATGCGTGAATATTTAAAGAAGCTGAAACCGACTACTCTGAACGACCTTGCTGCAATGAATGCGCTTTACCGCCCGGGTCCGATGGATTTTATCGATGAGTTTATCGACCGGAAATTCGGTAATAAAAAAGTTGAGTATCAGCATCCGCTGCTTGAAGAAATATTAAAAGAGACTTACGGCATTATTGTTTACCAGGAACAGGTGATTCAGATTGCAAACAAAATTGCCGGAATGAGTTTAGCCGAAGCTGATATACTCCGGAGGGCAATGGGCAAAAAAGATTTGCTTGCAATGAAGGAACAGAAGGTTAAGTTTATTGAAGGCGCTGTTAAAAACGGAATAAGCAAAAAGATTGCCGGGCAGATATTCGAAGCGATTGATAAATTTGCTAATTACGGATTCAATAAAAGTCATGCTGTTGCTTACAGTTACATAGCTTATCAAACGGCTTACCTTAAAGCGCATTATACTGCCGAGTTTCTTGCTGCAAACCTTACCAATGAGTTTGGGAACGCCGATAAAGTTACAAAGTTCTTGGAAGATTGCCGTAAGCTTAAGATTGAAGTTCTTCCGCCCGATGTAAACAATCCTTCCGTTAAGTTCGATGTGCAAGGTGGTAAAATAAGGTTCGGTATGTCTGCAATTAAAAACGTAGGAAAGAATGCCGTTGAAGAAATTATAAAAGCGCGAAATAAACTGGGCAGGGATTTTAAAAGCATTTACGACTTTTGCATGAACGTGGATACCCGCGTCGTAAACAAGCGTGCACTCGAAGGATTGGTTGTTGCGGGCGCATTCGATTCGGTAAATCCGAACCGGGCTTCGTTGTTCGATGCAATTGAAGCAGCGTTAGAGTTTGGTCACAAAGTGCAGAATTCAAAGCTTACTGCAGCCGATAGTCTTTTCGGTGGTAGCGAAGAGATACAAATTAAAGAACCCGAGCTTCCTTTAAGAGAACCGTGGAGCGAAAAAGAACGCCTTTCGCGCGAGCGCGAAGTGATGGGATTTTATGTTACCGGTCATCCGCTTCATAAGTACGAAGTTGAGTATAACTCATTTGCCGATTTTCATCTTGGTGAAACCGAAAACTTAAAAGAGCTTGTTAACATACGTGCGTGTGGAATTATTACAGACTTAAGAACAAAGATAGACCGTTCCGGCAAAACAATGGCGTTCTTCACCATCGATGATTTTTCCGGCTCGTGCGAGTGCCTGATGTTTTCGAAAATTTATGAAAACTACGGTGAACACCTGCGCGAAGAAGAGCCGGTTTTTATTTTAGGCGATATAGAAAGCAGCGGCGATACGGTTAAAATTCATGTTAATAAAGTTTTGCCGCTTGAGCACGCAAGAAACGAATTGGCGAAGAGTGTAAAGATTGTGATCGATAAAACTAACAGCACTCTCGAACAACTGGCGCAGTTAAAGCCGATACTTGAAAAGTATGAAGGCAAGCTTCCGGTATTTATTCATCTGAATAACAACGGTTCGAAAGGGAGTTTATTTTCATTAGAGAAATACCGGGTTGCCGTTTCGGAACAGTTCATAAACGAAGTGAAAAAACTGTTCGGTGAAGAGTCGCTAATCCTTAGCAGCAAGTAAAATGATTAAATACTCCTGTTTAATCAGGGAGTGCAACGGTTCAGATACCGGTTTAACGAGGTTGAATTTTTCTTTAAAACGGAAAATATTCATTTGTACCCACCGGCATTTGGTTGTTTAGGTTATCCCTATTTTGTATTATTGAACTCTCTAATAAAAATTACTTAGTTAAACACATTTTTTATGAGTGATAACGAAAACAAAAATTATTGGGCGCTTATATTGGGTGCGTCATCGGGTTTTGGCGGTGCTACTGCTGTTAAACTTTCCGAAGACGGATACAATATAATCGGTATTCATCTCGACAGACAGGCAACAATCCCCAATGTTGAAAAGATAATAAAGCAAATAAACGATAACGGACGGGAAGCATTGTTCTTTAACATAAATGCTGCCGATGAAATAAAGCGCAACGAAGTTGTGGCTGAACTAAAGGAAAAATTCAACGGTCAACCTGTAATTAAAGTTATAATGCATTCGCTTGCCTTTGGTACGCTCAAACCATTCGTAGGAAAAGAGAATGAGCGGATTACCAAAGCTCAGATGCAAATGACTTTAGACGTTATGGCGCATTCGCTTGTTTATTGGGTGCAGGAAATTCACGGTGCAAACCTGCTTACACGCAAAGGCAGAATATTTGCGATGACGAGTTCAGGAGGACATACATCAATTCCGTTTTATGGTGCGGTATCGGCTGCTAAAGCTGCTTTGGAATCGCACGTAAGACAGTTGGCGGTAGAACTTGGACCGATGGAAGTTGGTGTTAATGCAATTATGGCAGGCGTTACCGATACACCCGCACTTCGGAAAATTCCGGGCAACGAAAACATGCTTAGAGTAGCGCTCGGTAAAAATCCGCATAACAGATTAACAACGCCGGAAGATATTGCCAAAGTAATTTCTTTGCTTTGCAGAGACGGGGGAGAATGGATAAGTGGAGGCATCATCAATGCAGACGGAGGAGAAGATATAGTTGGCTTTGCAATCCAGAAACAATAAAATTCATTTATCCGTAAAATCTTAAGTGAGGTACTAATTATGGAACTAGTTACTATTACTGATGATAATTTCGAAGAGGAAGTTTTAAAATCCGACATACCTGTTATTATTGACTTTTGGGCAGTATGGTGCGGTCCCTGCAGATTGATTGCTCCGATAATGGAAGAATTGGCTAAGGAATATGAAGGCAGGGTAAAAGTCGGTAAGTTAGATGTGGATTCGAATCAACAGACATCTATTAAGTACGGAGTAAGAAGCATTCCTACGTTACTTATTTTTAAAGACGGGAAAGTTGTCGATACTATTATTGGTGCCGTTCCGAAACAACAGATAGTTGAAAAACTTAATGCGGTACTTTAATCCTTCTAATAACAAATTTTAAATGAAAAAAATATTTATTGCGGATTCCGTTTCCGAACAATGTGTTAAGGAACTGGAATCCGCCGGATATAAAGTTAACTACTCTACAAATCTCTCACCCGAAGAACTCAAATCGGAAATAAAAGATTATAATGCACTTGTTGTACGAAGTGCTACAAAAGTTACCGCCGATTTAATAAGTGCGATGAACAATATGGAAGTAATCGGCAGGGCAGGAACCGGGGTTGACAATATAGACCTTGATGCCGCTACACGTAAAGGTATTTTGGTATTGAACACACCGGGCGGTAATACAATTTCGGCTGCAGAGCATACAATTGCAATGATTCTTTCGATGTGTCGCAACATTCCGCAGGCAAACAAATCGCTTAGTGACGGCAAGTGGGAAAGAAAGAAATTCAAAGGTACCGAGCTTAAAGAAAAAACTCTCGGGCTGGTGGGTTTCGGAAGAATTGGAAGGGAGGTTGCAAAGCGGGCTTTATCTTTCGATATGAATGTTATAGCATTCGATCCGATAGTATCGGAAGACGTTGCTGAGAAATTAAATGTAAAGTTGGTTTCGCTCGATGATATTTTCTCTCAGTCCGATATTATTTCGCTTCACATACCGCTTACTGATGCCACGAAAAATCTGATAAATAAAGAAACGATTTATAAATGTAAAAAAGGCGTGCGGATAGTTAACTGTGCCCGCGGCGGTTTGATTGATGAAGATGCACTTGTAAAAGCAATAGACGAAGGACAGGTATCGTCAGCGGCTATTGATGTCTTTAAAGATGAACCTCCTCCGGAAGAGAGTCCTGTTTTAAGCAACGAAAAAATTGTATGCACACCACACCTCGGCGCTTCAACATCCGAAGCACAGGAAAAAGTTGCCATCCAAATTGCAAGACAGATTATCGATTATTTTGAGAATAATAAAATCCAGGGCGCTGTAAACGCACCTGCCGCTAAAACCGAAGTTCCCGAAAAAATATTTCCGTTCATAAAACTTTCGGAAGTGATAGGCAAACTTCACAGCCAGCTTCTTTCGGAAAGAATTAAAGAAATTGAAATTAAATTTTTAGGTGAAGAACTACACGAAGCGGCGGACCTGTTAACAGCTTCGTTACTGAAAGGTTTATTGACCGGAAGAAAGGAACAATCGGTTAATTTAATAAATGCACCTGTATTGGCTAAAGATGACGGAATAATTGTCAATCAGATAAAATCGGAAGAGAGCCGTGCTTACCTGAATTTAATATCTGCAGAGATAAAATTTGCAGGTTCGGGCAGGGTTATAGAAGGCACGGTAGTGGGCAAAAATGAGCTGCGGATTGTAAATATTGACGGCTTCCAGGTTGAATTCAATCCCGAAGGAAGCATTGTCATTTATTATAATATCGACAAGCCGGGTGTATTAGCTAACTTCAGCAAGGTGTTAGCCGATTCTAAAGTGAACATTGCAGGTGTATCGTTAGGCAGAATTGAAGAGCGAAACGAAGCTTTAACCGTGGTTAAGGTTGACGGACAAATAAATAAAAATCTTCTAAAGCACTTGCAAACGATAGAAGGTATAAATTATATTTATTCGGTCGATATTTAGTTTTAACGGAAAAATAGGTCTCTTGACATTTTTCGGGAAAAATCTTATTTCACTACTGGAAATATTGGATTTTAAAACACTTGACATAAAATTGTGCTTGTGTTATTTTGGTTTCACAAATAATTGAAACATTACGTTTGAAAAAACTTAATAATCAATCATAATTTCTCACAAATAAAGGAGAGCGCTATGACCAGAAGATTTCCTATCTATATGATCTTATTGGTTTTCCTAACATCTTTTTCATTACTCTTTGCACAGAGTAAAAATGTTAAAGATTTAAGAATGCAATTACCAAATCCAGACTTTCATGCCCCAACCGTTGAAGGTTCAACTGTTGATGCACCTACAGGTGGCGGCGATGCTATGGTTTGGACAGGTTATGATTATGAAACAAACAATGCAACCAGAAGAATGTTAGATCTCGTTGATCTTGATGGTGACGGAACACCCGATCCAATTATGGTTGCTATGAAAAGAGATGTTGAAGGCAGCACCAGACACGTTGTGTTCGGTTACAAAGCTTTTGGCGTCGTCGATACTGTAAACGCATTTGACGATGCTCTTACTCCGGTTGGCTGGGGCGAAATTCAGTTTTGCGTTGGCGGTCCGATGGACGGCGAGGCTTTAGTAATGGCTCACGTTGGCGGTACTGCTCATCATTCATGGATTGATCTTGTTAATTTAACACCAGTCCTTCCTTTTCCAACTGCTACATTCGGCGGCAATTGGCCATCATTTGTTTATTTAGGTTCGCAGGATGGAACCATTATCGGTATTACAACCGATATGACATTCTACATTTCGGATGACGGCGGTGCTACATTTAATGCAGCATTCAATATTGGCGACGGCGATCCTAATGTTGATTTCGCACTTGCTTCGGATACACCGGCAGAAAATCCGTTAAGAAAATCGTATGATGATAATGTTATCGCAACTTTAGGGTGCTTCGCTGGTGTTGGAGTTAGCGGAAATCCTGATGTTGTATACTGGTATGGTTCAACCGATGGTGGTGCTACCTGGTTTGGCGATATCATCGGTGTTGGTTCCGCAGATTTCCCGGAATATGGTCAGGTTGTTAACAGAGACTATGCTCCATACTTCAATAACTTCGATCAGGTTGGCTATGATATAGATCCAACAGGTGTTACTCACGTAATGGTTAACGGTTACGGCGAAGGACTCTATATGGGCGGTGCTGATACAGTTAATGTTTATCCGATGCTTTACTGGAATAGCAACCATCGCCAGTGGATGGCTGTAACAGACGAAGCTATGGAAGCTCCTGATGATGGCTTCGGTAATACTATAGCTGATAATTATCCCGGAAACGGTATTGGTAATGCCTATGGTACAGTAGCTACAAGTTGGGACGGCCAGGTTGTATTTGTAATGTGGCAAGGTCCTGAGTGGACAGGCGAAATTGGTAACAGTGCTTACAATATTTACCCTGGAGACGGTGGAGCTAACACCGGTCCTTCTTACTATACCGACATTTACTATCGTGCTTCTGAAGACGGCGGTGCTACCTGGGGTCCTGTTGGTATAATTGAAGGCGATGCTGGTGTTCAGGAATCTTACCCTGTTCTCGCTGCCGATCTTGAAGTTGTTGGCGACCAGGCAACTGCTCATTATATCTATTACATCGATCCCATTCCGGGAACAAGCTTGTTTGCCGGTGGTAACGGATTCGATCCTAACGGTGTTTGGATGTATAACACTTACACCTGGACACTTGCAACATCGGTTGACGATGATGTAGTAGTTGATAAGTTCGAATTAGAACAGAATTATCCGAACCCGTTCAACCCAGCAACAACAATTAAGTATACACTTGCTGAACAAAGCAATGTGACACTTAAAGTTTACGATATGTTAGGTAATGAAGTTGCAACACTTGTTAACGCTACCCAGCAGGCTGGTTCACATCAGGTTAATTTTGATGCTTCTAATCTTGCATCAGGATTGTACCTGTATACAATTAAAGCCGGAAACTTTACTTCAACTAAGAAAATGATGTTGTTGAAATAATACGGTAATTTAGCAATAACGGGTGGGTTACCAATAAATATATACGTTGGTTAATTCGCCCGTTTTTTTTTGATTATATTTTGATTCTTTTATGAAACATTTTTCAAAAACTTCGTGGAGAAGAGATGAAAAGTTTGATTACAAAATTTACTGCAGTAATCTTTCTGCTTTTGTTTACCGTGCCGGCATTTGGTCAAACCGGTGTAGGAAAACTTAGCGGAAAAGTAGTTGATGCAGATACAAAAGAGCCGTTAATTGGTGCCAATGTTGTTATTCTGGGCACCGGGCTTGGTGCAGCTACCGACCTTGACGGTAATTATTATATCCTGAACATTACTCCAGGTACTTACTCGATCAAGGTTAGTTATGTTGGTTATGCACCTAAAACTATTCAGGATGTGAGAATAGTTGCAAACATTACTTACGAGTTAAATATTGAACTGAGCACCGATTTTACTTTGCCGGAAATTGTTGTTGAAAGTAAGAAGTTTTTCGAGCCGAAAGCTACAAACACCGTAAAGGTTATAGACGCCGACCAGATTTCAAGACTTCCGGTTAGAGGCGTATCTAACTTTGTGGCACTTCAATCGGGCGTTGTAATTCAGGAAGGTAGCGGCGGTGCCGATGGTAACGCAACTATTAACGTTCGGGGCGGTCGTGGTAGTGAGGTTCTTTACATCGTCGATGGTGTTCCTCAGAATAATTTATACAACCGTTCGAGTGTAGCACAGGTAAGTAATATTGCAATTGACCAGATTTCTTTCCAGGTTGGTGGTTACGAAGCTAAATACGGACAGGCTCAGTCTGGTATAGTAAACGTAACTACAAAATCCGGACAATCTTACTACAGTGCATATTTCGATGTTTTAACTTCCACTTATACAGACCCTTACGACTATAACCTGTATTCCGGTTCTGTTAGTGGTCCATTAATTCCGGGTATTCCCGAGCATACGATATTTCTTTCGCTTGAACGCGGGTGGTTCAAAGATGCTAATCCGCCTGCTATTAAGCTGGAATTCCCCTCGATAGGTAAAACATACGATTTTATCCCTAACAATCCGGCAGATGTTTGGAGATTTAACGGTAAAATAAACTCCAGATTCGGTGGCTGGAAAATGACTGTTAGCGGACTGTGGAATAGACGTACCGCTAAAGTATTCGATTACAGAAAAATTAAAAACGATGCCGCTTTCCAGGATGAATTTTATCAGCAAAACGGTTCGGGAAGTTTTAGGATTTCTCAGACGGTTAGTGCAAGTACATTCTGGAACTTAACATTGGGTATGAGGCAGTTCGATTTCGAAAGGTATAATCCTTTCTTCAGAGACGGCAGTCACGTCGAAAACCTGATGGCTTACGGCGATAGCACAATATGGGCAAACAAACTTGGTGTTACTTTATTGGGCGACGGCAGAAGAACGGATAACGTTGATGAGAACGGTGTGTTCAGACCTTACGGTTATGCTACCGGTTTGTATCAGCGCAGAGAAGATGATGCTATTACTGCCGATTTCGATTTTACCTCTCAGTTAGATAATCACCTGGTTGAGTTTGGTCTTGGTGTTTCTGCTCATACAATAAGAGGTTATGGTATTTTTGCTTACCGTTTGGCAAGTCAAACACAACCTACTATAGAAGAAAAATTTATAAACCGTGCTCCTTTCGTTTTCGGTTACGACTATACCGGCGAGAGGAAAACTACTATGGATGAGCCGGCAACTAACGACTTGCTCGAAAACGCTGGTTCTCATCCTTCTATGAATGAATTCATCAGACCGAGAAAACCTGTTCTTGCTTATGCTTATTTGCAGGACAGATTTGAGCTTGAAGATTTGGTTATTAACCTCGGTTTACGTTTAGATTATTTCGATATTAAATCACACGAACTTAAAAATCCCGAGCTTCCTTATGCCGGAGGTTTGGACCCTACAAAATTTGATATTGAAGACTTTAAGATTAAAGATGTGGAAATTGAGCTTTCACCAAGAATCGGTATCGGTTTTCCTGTTACCGCTTCTACGGTTTTCCATGCTCAATACGGAAGATTTATTCAGGCACCCGAATTGAACGATATGTATTCGGGACCTTTTGGATACGATGACTTTATTTCTTTCGAACCACAGTTTGGTTTTAACGGCGGTTTGATAAGAGAAGAAACCACCCAGTACGAAGTTGGTTTCAGGCAATTGTTCGGTAACAGTTCGGCTATGAACATTACATTGTTCTATAAAAATACAAAAGGACTTGTAAACGTTCAGAATCATCAATATCGCAGAACACCGAATGGCGAAATATTAAATGCTATCTATCCTGAAAATGCCGACTTTGGTACAGTTAAAGGTCTCGCATTTTCATTTGATGTAACCCGGTTAAGCTATTTCAGCTTATCGTTGCAGTACACCTATTCGTTAGCCGAAGGAACCGGTTCATCTACAAGTTCAAGTCAAACTGCGGTATTCAGAAATAACGACAATCAACCGCCTAAAGTTATCGCTCCTTTAAGCTTCGACCAGAGACATACCGGAGTATTGGTGGTGGATTTCTATATACCCGAAGGCGAAGCAGGACCATGGGAAATGTTGAATATCAACGCTTTATTCTCATTCCGCAGCGGTCGTCCTTATACACCGGTTGATAACTGGAACCTGCTTGGCGATAACGGCTTATCTGCTAACAATACCGGTTATGTTAACTCGGCTTACGGTCCGGGTTCGTTCAGGGTTGATCTTAAAGTTGAAAAAAGCTTCCCCATCGGTGATTTCTATATTGTTCCTTACCTTTGGATTGAAAACTTGCTGGGAAGTATAAATGTTAATAATGTTTATCGTTCTACAGGCGATCCGTATACCACCGGTTATTTGAATACCGATGCAGGAAGAATAGCTGTTGAAAATAACGGTGAAGGTTTTGCACAGGATTATCGAAGCTTAGAACGTAATCCGAGTAACTTTGGAATTCCTAGGTTAATTAAGTTAGGATTAAAGTTAAACTTTGCTCGATTTTAATTAGTTCTGAGGAATTTTCATAATATAGGATGATTGAAAATGAAAAATAAAAAAATAAGTAACATTATTATGGTCTTTCTCCTTTTAGCCGGGGTTGTTTTAAGCTCCTACGGCTTTATGGGAGATGATATTAAGGGCAATAAAAAGCCTCAAACTGTTTATAAGCAAACCTCCGAACTGGGGTCGGGTAAACAGGGCGATGCTTACAGAATGAATATTAACAATATAAATCTTCCTTTTAACAGAAAAGGAAACATTGCAAATGTTAATATTTTCGACCCGACTATAAACGATAACAGATCGGGTGGAATTTTTGCCGGTCGCGTATTCCTGTTCTCTGCCGGTTTCTTTTTGACCGGTAATGCAAACGGACAGCTTTTTGCTAATGCTGTTGCTCCTTCTACACTGGTAGAAGATTATGTGCCGGGTACTGTTGCTACCGGGCAGGGTAACCCGAATGCGGTTATCTATGTTCTTAAATCAACCGATGAGCCTTTCAGCCAAAGCTGGCAGGATTGGGTAGATGCCGTTAATTTAGGTGCCGATTTTTACGACGGCGACGGCGACGGTGTTTATAACCCTGTTGATAAGAACGGTAACGGTGCCTGGGACCCGGATGAAGATGCACCTGATTTGATTGGTGATGAAACTGCCTGGTGCGTTTTTTACGATGGTCTTCCTTCCTCGCAAAGAAGATGGACTTCGGTTTCGCAGCTCGGTATCGAAGTTAGACAAACCATCTTTGCTTTTGCTTCTGCCGGTGCAATTGGAAACCTTATTTTCGTAAGATATAGGTTTACTTATATTGGCGGAGCAGATATTTACGGTGACCCGGACGAATTAACAGATGTAATATTTGGTGTTTGGGCTGATCCCGATCTTGGTCAGTACGACGATGACCGTGTTGGTGTGGATGTTCCGCGTAATGCCGGATATACTTATAATGGTGAAGAAAATGACGATCAATACGGTACCCGTCCTCCTTGCTATATGATTGACTTCTTCTCGGGTCCGGCTTCATTTATTCCGGGTGAAACTTTTATTGATAACGACGGAGACGGAATCTATACCGATGGTGTGGATACTCCGCTCGATACAGCATATTCGGTACGTGGTCAGCTTTTGGGTGTTAAAGCAATTCCCGGGGCTAAAAACCTTCCCATTTCTTCATTTGTTGAATACCTTAACGGTGACCCGAATCTGAATGACCCGGCTAATAAAGAAGAAGCACGTAATTATACATTAGGAAGAGACAGAGTGGGAGATATAGTCGATCCTTGTACATTCTCTCACGGTGAGGTTCTTGGAGGAGTAGATTGTACAACAATCGATCCGTTGTTCTGGTTCTCGGGTGATCCTGTTGATGGTACCGGTTGGGTATCGGTCGATGTGCAGGATGTAAGGCAAATGAGTAACACTGGTCCGTTCACTCTTAAAAGAGGAGTGGAAAAGGAGATTGTTGTTGCTTATGTGGTTGGTCAGGGAACCGATTGGTTAAATAGTATAACTGTTGCACGTAAAATTGATGACGGTGCACAGAATATATTTGACCTGAACTTCCTTGCACCATCTCCGCCTCCACCGGTAAAACCCGAATTGAGCTCGAGCGATAACTTTATTGATATCGTTTGGAATACATCCGATCAGGTTTCATATATAAATCAAACACCAACCTGGGATTTAAGATTCCATATATTCAATGTTTATGCATTCAGAACGAACAACACTGCAGATGTTGTGCAGGGTGAACAAAACATTGTATTAATAGCATCGTACCAGGTTGATAACTTTATAGAAAACCTTTACAAAGAAAATTCTGAAACCGGTGGTATTGAAATGCTTTATCCTGAAGCACCGGCAGATAACAAATTAAATACTGAAGTTTATTCCGATCCTGAAACAGGCAGGATTAGATTGAGAATATATAACGATCCGTTTAGTCCTACTAAACCGATTACAAAAGGAAAACCATACTATTTTGCTGTAGTTGGTTCGGCAATCAACTACGATGCACTCATATTCAAGAGCGATCCGACACAACCGGTTGGTACGCAAGGTGATTATTATCTTACTGTAGAAGCATTCGCTCAGGAAGCTGAAAATCCGAAGAAGATAGTAAGCATTGTTGCCGGTTCGGATCTTTATAACCCACCTATAGATGTACAACCTGCTAATAAAATTGCCGGTCCATCTTTAGGCAGGGTTGGTTACGATATTATTGACAATGCTGCATTAAAGAATGCAACTTACGAGGTAACATTCTTTAAAGATTCATCTTCTGCACAGTATAAAATGTTCTGGAAGTTAGAGGATATTACCAATAATACAGTGCTTATCGATACAAGTGATAAGTACACTTACGGACTGTCGGAAGTAAGCCAGAAAGTGACCGATGGTTTTATAACCAGAGTTGAAGAACAAATACCTACCATCGGCGAACCGACGTATGAACCGGCGGAAGCTGTTTGGTACGCTCCGTTCGATTCGGCTTCGAACACAGGTGCTATATATGTTGGAAAAGACATACCGCAAAGCAGGGTTCTGACTGAATTCGAAGGAAAACAATCCGATATAATTACTGCCGACAGGTTAAGAAAAGTTGAAATTAGATTTGGTGATCAGGGTAAAGCTTATAGATACCTGAACGGTTACGTTGGCGTTGCACCTCCGCTTAGAAAGAAAACTTACCTTTATGCTGCCGGTGTTACATCCGATAACCCCGATGTAACGGTTGATTTGAGCGGCGTTGGTAAGCTTGGCGAGGGCTTTGTTGATGTTCCGTTTACAGCATGGGTAGTTGATGAAAGATACGGTGAAGAAATGCAACTCGCTGTTGGATTTATTGAAAGTGCTCCGGATGTTGCCCCATTCCCGAACGGTAATCCCGACGGTCAATGGGACCCGGGCGATTCACTTAATGCTTCCGGCGAAGTTATTATTATTTTTGATGCTCCATATGATCCTTCCGGAGGGCAAATTGAATATACAGGTGGTGTATTCGGCGATACTTTGGCGTGGGCTGACTTAATGAAATCGGCTTTAGCCAAAGAACTGCCTGTTAGCGCTCCGGCAACCGATGAACAAAGAGAAATATTTAATTCACCTTGGTTTAATGCAATGTATGTTGTGGGGTTGCAGAGGAAAGACTCAACCTCATTCTTTACACCGGGAGATAAACTGACTATTCCTATCGATGTATATCCTTACACCGAGGCTGATGTTTATCAGTTTACTTTAACCGGAACTACTATAACTGAGGATGATGAGAGAGCACTATTCGAAAAGGTTAATGTTTATCCTAATCCTCTTTATGGTTACAATACTTTAACCGGTTACGACGGAACGCCACCTGACGAACCGTTTGTTACATTCACCAATTTACCGACTGATATAACAGTTAAGATATACTCATTATCCGGTCAGTTATTACGCACATTAACAACCGATGATAAGAGCGAACCCACATCTCCGTTCCTGAGATGGGATCTGCTTAACGAAAACGGTTTACGTGTTGCTTCCGGATTGTATCTGGCGGTTGTATCGTCACCTAAATTCGGTGATAAAGTATTGAAGTTCACGATAATTATGCCGCAGAAACAGATACCAAGGTTCTAAATTGAATTTTAACGGGCAGGTGCAAGTGTGCACCTGCCTATTGAAAAATTTATGAAAAATATGTGGAGTTTATAAAATGAAAAAAATATTACTAATAATATTCAGCCTTGTCTTTGCAGCATCGCTTTATGCCGGTGATGTCTCGAGGAAAGGAACAACCGGTGCTGAGGAGCTCCTCATTCCTGTTGGTGCCCGGGGTATCGCTACGGGTGGAGCATTCCTTGCCAACATTACCGGGCTGGAAGCTTTGTTCTATAACCCTGCAGGATTGGATATTACACCGAGAACCGAGGCAATGTTCAGCTATGTTAATTACCTGGCTGATATTAACATTTCCTACTTTGCCGTAGGTACATCGCTTGGCGATTTCGGATCGATTGCTTTCGATTTGAAATCATTCGACTTCGGTGATATTCCTATTACTACCGTTGAATTTCCGGATGGAACCGGGCAAACTTATTCGCCTACGTTTCTTACAATCGGATTTACTTACTCGAAGGTACTTACCGACAGAATTTCGATAGGTACTAATTTTAAGCTCATATCCGAAAATATCCAAAACGTAAGTTCAACCGGTTTTGCAGTTGATGCCGGTGTTCAGTACCGCTTTACCGAATCGTTTATGCTGGCGGCTACTGTTAAAAATATCGGTACTAATATGCAGTTTTCCGGTCAGAATTTAAGAACCAGAACAAAAATTCCCGGTTCAACTCCTAACTCGGAAGACGGAACATACGAGATTGTTGCTGAAACGTTCCAGATACCCAGTTTCTTCGAACTGGCATTAGCTTATAAATTCAACTTTAACGAGCAGAACAACCTCGCTATTGCCGGAACGTTTGTGGCAAACAATGCTTTGGAAGATGCCCTTAACTTTGGGCTTGAGTACGGTTTTATGAACACGTTTTATGTACGCGGTGGTTATAATCTTAAACTCGAAAACCAGTCCAATAATGTTTACGGGTTTACCGCCGGTGCGGGAATTGACTACAGTGTTGGTGGCGACTTCGGAATAATTTTCGATTACGCTTTCAGAGACGTAAAAGAATTTCCGAGTGCTAACCATATCTTTACAGTTAAACTTACGTTTGAATAAAAGGTGAGTTTAGGTCATTTAAGCGTCTATTGAATTTTCAATAGACGCTTTTTTATTTTTGAATAAACAAAACCAGATAGTGATGAAAAAGATTACATTTATATTATTTGTATTATTAAGCGTAAATGTTTTTGCGCAAGGTAATTTCGATTTTGAATTCGACTATGCACAGTTTTCGTACGATACTACTGCTAACTACGTTGAGTTCTATTACTCATTCAATCAATCCTCTTTAAGTATTGAACATACCGACACGCTCGATTTAGCCGAAGGCATTTTACAAATATTTATTGAAGATACTCTTACTAAAAATGTAATAGTAAATAAAAACTGGTTAATCTATCATGCGGTTTCCGACTCTTCGAAGAATGAAACGCTGGTTGGTGTAGTTGGCTTTATTTTAGATGGCGGCACGTATAAATGCACTATTGTCGGAAGAGACAAGTTGGATGAAAACAGGAAAAGAGCAATTACCGAGTACATCACGGTTAATCCTTTTCTCAGGGTTAATCTATCGATGAGTGACATTCAGCTTGCATCAAATATAATTCCCGAAAGCGAAAACAAATCGTCCATCTTCTACAAAAACACATTTGAGGTAATGCCCATCCCAACTGCAGTGTTCGGCGAAAAGCAGCCGGTTGTATTCTTTTATACCGAATTGTATAACGTGAAAGACGGCGGTGGTGCGAACGACCTCGATTTCAGCCAGAAGGTTTATAACAGCCGCGGTCAGGTTGTATATCAGAAAAGTAAAAAGATAAAAAGAACAGTTAATTCCCGGGTTGAAGTAGGCACCGTTATGGCATACAAACTGCCCACGGATGCTTACACACTAGTGCTTTCGTTAATTGACAGTGCTGCTAATTTCGGGGTTTCTTCTTCTAAAAAGTTTTACATTATCAATCCTTCGGTTGAATATATTGATACATTCAAGACGGAGGAGAAATCGTTTGTGGCTGGAATGTTCGGAGTTATGTCTGAAGAAGAACTGGACGACTTCTTCAGAAAATCGAGATACATAGCTACCGATAAAGAGATTGAAAAGTATGAATCGTTAACTACCGAAGTAGGTAAGAGACAATTTATGACCGATTTCTGGAAAGCCCGTGATGAAGATCCTTCGGATGACAGAAACCAGTTCCTGACCGATTATATGGATAGAATTGCCGAGTGTAATCTGAAGTACGGTGCTTTGGGTAAAGAGGGCTGGCAAACCGACAGGGGACGCGTTTATCTGATTTACGGCGAACCGAGCGAAATTGAACGGCACCCGAACGAAACTGAAACACGACCTTACGAAATTTGGTACTACAACGAAATTGAAGGCGGTGTTGTTTTCATCTTTGCCGATATTACAGGTTTTTCGGACTATGTTCTCGTGCATTCTACTAAAAGGGGTGAAATGCGGGATGAAAGCTGGCAGAGACGAATCGTCATAAGATAAATTTGTTGTTAATATAATTCCTGTTGTTACATTATTTTTTTAAGCCCTGCCGATAGGGCTTTTTATTTTTAAATAAAGTGCGGCTTACCCGAATTATTTTCTAATGATTCGTTATTTTTACAGATACTTGTTTCAGGAAAAACAGATGAAAAATATTTTTGAATATATATTGTTTCTTGGGTTCAGCCGGATGTTCCGGTTGATAGGTTTGCGTTTATCCAGAAAGTTTGCCGTAGTTCTGGCTTTTGTTTTTTACTACCTGATTCCCATTCGTAAGGAAACTGTAATCGATAATCTGCTTCATGCTTTTCCCGGATATGATGATAAGAAAATCCGGCAGATTGCATTCGATAATTATAAAAGTTTTGCAATTACACTGATTGAAATTTTGTATATGCCCGCAATGAGCAGCGAAGATATTAAGAAAGTTATTAAATGCAACAACGTGGAATACGTTCGTGAAAAATATAACGAGGGCAACGGCTTAATACTTCTTTCGGCACACTTCGGAAACTGGGAATTTATGGCTGCATCAATGGGTGTACAGCTTGGAGTGCCGCTTTCGATTGTGGTTAAACCTCAGCGTAATCCTTACGTTACCGATTGGCTTAACAGAACGCGTGCAAAGTGGAACAACCAAATTGTTCCGCTCGGTATTTCCATCAGAAAGATATATCAAACATTAAAAGAAAAAAAGATTGTGGCTATGGTTGCCGACCAGAGAGGTCCGCAGGAAAGCATAAAAGTTAATTTTTTCGGAAGAGAAGTTTCGGCACATGTAGGACCCGCAGTGCTTGCGTTAAAAACCGGCGCACCAATATTATACGGCGTTCCGGTAAGGCAGAAAGATTTTTCATACGAAACTGTGTTTACCGAAATATCGAAAGAAAACCTGCCCGATTCTCACGAAGAAAAAATAAAAGAACTAACGCAAAGGCATATGAGTTACCTTGAAGAATTCATAAGAAAATATCCCGAACAATGGTTGTGGATGTACAAACGATGGAAACACTGAAAGAAAAAATACTCGTTATTCAAACAGCATTTTTGGGTGATGCTGTTCTTACGCTTCCGTTAATCCAAAAGCTTAGTGAAATATTTCCGCAGTCGTTAATAGATGTAATTGCAATTCCGGCTACGGAAGAAATTTTCTCCGCTTCTCCTTATGTTTCAAGCGTGTTTGTGCTCGATAAAAAAGGCAGGCATAAAGGCATCAAGCGTTTAATCGGGTTTATATCGGAACTTAAGAAAAACAACTACACAAAACTGTATTCGCCGCACCGCTCTTTCCGAAGCGGACTTATTACTTTGGGACTCGGCGTTAAGGATTCATACGGTTTCGATACGAGCAGTTTTAAATTCGCGTATAAAACTCTTGTTAAGTATAACCTGAATGATCACGAAGTGAAAAGAAATTTATCTCTCGTATCGAATGAATTGAATAATGATGATTGGAAAATATTACCCGAAGTAGAACTGAATGAAACATCCACTGAAAAAATAAAAAACTACGTGTCTGCTAATAATTTAAGTAAAGGGTTTATAGCAGTTGCGCCCGGCAGCGTGTGGCAAACAAAAGTTTATCCGCAGGAATACTTTGCAGAAATTGCAAAGGAATTATTGCATCGGAATGAAAAGATAGTTTTAATCGGCGGTGAGAACGACAAGAACATTTGCGACGATATTGCATTTAATTTAGAGAAAAATGTATATGTTTCGGCAGGCGAATTTACCCCGGTAGAAACAATAGGTTTGCTGAAGTATTCTAAACTTTTAATTACCAACGACAGTGCACCGACTCATTTGGGAATGTGTGCCGATATTCCGGTAATTACTTTATATTGTTCAACTGTTCCGGGATTTGGTTTTTATCCGTATAATAACGGAAGCTCTTATTTAAGTTACGACAAACTGGAGTGTAAACCCTGCGGTATTCACGGTTTCAATCAATGTCCGGTCGGCACTTTCGATTGCGGGTACAAACTTAAACCGGAAACCGTTATTCAAAAAATAAATAATATTTTGGGACGATGAACAAACAAGCGGCACTAATAAATATCGATAAGGATTTTCAACGCGCGGTGGAAGAAGCGGCGCGGCTGTATGAATCGGGCGAGGTGTTCGTGTATCCTACCGATACTATTTACGGTTTCGGATGCAATCCGTTTAATGACCATGCAACGGAAATGATCGACACTATCAAGGAGAGAAAGCAGGAGAAAAGATACATTTTACTAATCGACAGCATAGACACGCTTAATAATTACGTTGAATTCAGGAATGATAATCAAAAAGATTTTTTGAATAAGATATGGCCGGGTCCTGTTTCGGCAGTGCTTAATTTGAATGCCCGGATGCACTCGAAGCTTAATTATTTTACGGCTGCATTTCGCATTCCCGAAAATAAATTTTGTAAAGAGCTGCTTGCAAGTATTAAGTTGCCGCTTGTTTCAACAAGTGTAAACCGGAGGGACGAAAAACCCCTGAATGATTATAAAGAAATTGCACGGATGTTCGGAGACAAAATAAGTGCAATATTCTATACTGATAAGCCGGGTACTGTTACCGCATCAACACTTATCGATTTAACGGGCGAAGAACCCGTTTTGCTAAGGGAAGGTAAAATTAAATTCGTAGAATTGATGAAAAAGTTCGGTTAGATTAGCACTTTGATTTTTTTAATATTTATATTTTTGATATGAAGTTGTTTAATTACATAAAAAATGTAAAAAGATTTTCGATAATATTCATCCCCGATGATCCATCGAAAGAAGCCCGCTCGGTAAAGTTTTCAATTAAAAACTTGTTCATGTGGCTTGCCGGGTATTCGGTTTTTTTCATCTTTTTAGGATTTTATGCAATCACACTCACTGGGCTGGATTTTTATCTGCTTCCGGCTAACACTGGTCTTAAGGAAGCCGACAGACAAAAAATAGAGCAGTTGAATAAAAAAATTATTTTCCTTGCCAAAGAGCTTCAAAGCTTAAAGGTTACTAACGACGAGTTAATGAACGCGCTCATTCTCGGCGACTCTACTATATTCGATTCGCTTCAGCATAATGCCGATTCGCTGAAGCAGCAAAAAACAAATGCGCAGGGAGATGTATTCAACGTTATTAAAAAATTATTTTTTAACGATGCAGCCGGAAATGGAGAGCTTGTTTTCGTTCAACCGGTACTTGGTTACATAAGCAGAAAGTTCAATCCCGATAAAGGACACATGGGAACCGACTTTGCAGTAAAGCAGGGAACACCGGTTTATGCGGCAGCCGGTGGTTATGTGGTTTTTTCGGACTATACGATTGACGACGGCTATATGATTATCATGCTTCATATTGACGGATACATCACGGTTTATAAGCATTGTTCTTCGTTAATCAAACATCAGCGGGAACGAGTTAAACAGGGAGAACTGATAGCTTTAAGCGGTAATACGGGAAAGCATACAACCGGTCCTCATCTTCATTTTGAAATATGGAAAGACGGTAAACCGATAGACCCTGAAAAATTAATAATCAATAACAATTAGTTAAGGAGGAAGTAAACTTGAAAACCAAAGCATTTAACGGCAGTCCGGAAGATATTACTATCATAAGCAACGGGGTTAAAATCGAAGGAAAAGTTTCGAGCAACGGAAGTATCCGCATCGACGGATCCATTCAAGGCGATTTAACCGCCAAAGGAAATGTAACCATTGGTGAGCAGGGCGATATTAACGGTCAGATAACTGCAAACTCGGTTACAATAGGCGGTAAAGTTGTTGGAACAGTAAACGCCAAAGAAAAACTTGTTCTCGAATCGAACTCGACTTTGAAAGGCGATATTATAACCAAAGTACTGGTAATTGAAGCAGGTGCCAAGTTCGACGGTAAAAGTAATATGGGAGAAGCAGGCAGCGGATCCTCCTTTACTCAGCCGAAACCGCCTTCCGCTTCAACATAAAATATGGAACGGGAGCCCGATAAATTTAAGAAAGCAAATAAAATTTACAGGGATATTGCCCCCTACGTTGGGTTGGGGATGCAGCTTGGCTTAACCGTAACAATTATGGCTTTTATAGGAGTATGGCTCGATGATAAATTCGATACAAAACCTGTACTTACAATTGTATGCTCGTTGTTCGGAGTGTTTGCCGGCATGTATAATTTTATTAAAAGCGTAACCAAAGCCGGTAAAAAATGAAATCCCGGGAATTCCTCATAGTAAGTATTAGTTTATCCGTCGCTTTATTAATCCTGTTATTTTTTCTTTCGCTGGATTTTGAACCGACCATTGTTTACAAATCCATTTTTCTGGGCAACTCACTTGCTTTCCTTAATTTCTTGCTCGGACTGGCGTTTATCACTTACGGACTGAGTAAACCCGACAACATTTTCCTGCAATCGGTATTTGCAGGGGTTCTCCTGCGCCTTATTGTATTGCTTGTTCTGGTTATTCTTACGCTTAAATTCTTGGAAATAAATGATATAAGTTATATATTTTCACTCTTATTTTTTTACATTTTTTACATTGTAATCGAAGTAATTTACCTAATCCTTAGAAAACGATAAATAACACTATATGACTTCAAATATTGCGGCAGATTCGTTACAAACTGCTGTTGATTCGGTAAAAAGCGCTGGCGGAGAAGGAAGCGGTTGGATTCTTCACCATATTCAGGATGCCAAGGAATTGGATTTTATGCCTTTCGGCTCAATTCATATTCCTCAGTTTCCGACCTTGTTCGGTATTGATATTACCCCGACTAAACATGTTTTCTTTATGTGGCTTTCGGCATTGTTAGTGCTTATTACTTTTATAAGCGTTGCACGAAGCTACAAGAAATCATTAGTGCCAAGGGGATTTGCAAACTTCTTCGAAGTGTTTATTATTTTTGTTAGAGATGAGATTGCGCGACCGACAATCGGTACGGGATACGAAAAGTTTGTTCCGTTTCTGCTTTCACTTTTCTTTTTTATTCTCTACGGAAACTTCCTGGGGCTCGTCCCCTGGTCGGCTACGTTTACAAGTAATATTGCAATTACTGCCGGACTGGCAATAATCTCATTCGTTGCAATTCAAGTCGGCGGAATAAAACAGAACGGATTTATCGGATATTTTAAGGGAATGATTCCACATGGTGTGCCGGCGGCATTAATTCCTTTAATGGCACTTGTTGAGTTTTTGGGATTGTTCACAAAGCCGTTTGCATTGTGCATTCGTCTTTTTGCAAACATGATTGCCGGTCATACGGTTATACTTGCATTATTGGGTTTGATATTTTTTATGGGAACTGCTTATGTTGGAGTAGTAGCGGTTCCGTTTGCATTGTTTATTTATTTGCTTGAAATATTGGTAGCATTAATTCAGGCATATATATTTACCATCCTTACAAGCTTGTTTATAGGGATGGCGGTACATCAGGAACATTAATTAATCAACAAAAAATAGAAGGAGAAAATAAATGGATTTAGCATGGTTAGCAGCAGGTCTTGGCGCTGGTTTAGTTGTTATCGGCGGTGGGCTTGGAATAGGTAAACTTGCAAGCTCGGCTATGGACGCAAGCGGAAGACAGCCGGAAGCTGCCGGTGCAATCAGAACTTCAATGATTATTGCAGCTGCGCTTATCGAAGGTATTTCATTCTTCGGTTTGGTTATTTGTATTCTTCTTGCGCTTAAAGCGTAATTAGTGGATTATTTTTTTAACCACTAAAATTAATTAGATAAGGAATATAAAAGATGCTCGCTGAAATTTTATTAGCCGTAGTGGCATCCGAAGGAGGCGGCGGTTCGCTTATTGATGTGAACCCCGGGCTTATCTTCTGGACATGGGTGACTTTTATAATACTGATGATAGTATTATATAAGATTGCCTGGAAGCCGATTCTTGCAGCACTTAATCAGCGCGAAAAAGATATTGAAGACTCGTTAAACAAGGCAGAGCAGGCAAAGCTCGAAGCTCAGAAAATTCTGGAAGAGAATCAGGCGAGTCTTGCAAAAGCCGAAGAAGAGTCGAAAAAGATAATAGAGCAAAGCAGGGCTTATGCCGAGAATCTTAAAGAACAAATACTTAAGGAAAGCAAGGAACAGGCGAAGAAGATAATTGATGATGCCGGTGCGGAAATCGAAAGACAGAAAGAAGCTGCATTCGACGAACTGAAAACTCAGGTTGCCGAAATTGCGGTTCAGGCAGCGGAAAAGATTATGAAAGAAAACCTCGACAAAGATAAAAATAAGAAGATAGTCGAGAAATATTTAGGCGAAATAAGTAAGAATTAAAGATGGCAAGCAATATTAAAGTTGCAAATAGGTATGCTAACTCTCTTATCGGGAATGCAATAGAAAAGCAGAATCTTGATAAGGTGTATGAAGATATGCAGTTGCTGTTGGGTTCATTCGATGTTAGCAGGGAATTGAAACGTGCAATCGAAAGCCCGGTAATAAGACCGGAAGTAAAGCTTTCGATTATAGATGAGTTGTTTAAAAACCGTATGGATAAAGACTCACTTAACTTTATCCATTTTGTAATTGAAAAAAGAAGAGAAAACGTTCTTTACGAAATTGCAAAAAGATTTCTTGAACTAAGAGATGAGCATCTCGGTATAGTTAATATTGATGTAAAAACCGCTTTTGAATTCGTTGACGAGCAGAAGCAGAAGCTGAAAGAGAAATTTGAGTACATACTTAGCAAAAAAGCTATGCTCAGGTTTCGGGTTGATGAGACACTTATTGGCGGGTTTATTGCGCAGGTAGGCGATACGGTATTCGATGCTTCGTTAAAGCATCAGCTCGAGCTTCTCAAAAAAGAATTCGTCCGCGGCGGTTTATCTCTTAATTAACTAAGAATTTTTTAAAGGAATAAAGAATATGGCAGAAGTAAGACCAGACGAAATTAGTGCGATATTAAGGAAACAGCTTTCCGGTTACGAAAGCGAAACCGATATTTACGATGTTGGAACCGTGCTGCAGGTTGGCGACGGTATTGCACGTGTTTACGGTTTAAGTAAAGTGATGGCAAGTGAGCTTGTTGAGTTTCCGAATGATGTTTTCGGAATGGTGCTCAACCTTGAAGAAGACAGCGTTGGTTGTGTGTTATTCGGCGAGAGCTCGCTGGTAAAAGAAGGCGATACCGTTAAAAGAACCAAACGCGTGGCATCGCTTCCTGTAGGCGAAGAAATGCTTGGCAGGGTTGTTAATCCTCTCGGCATTCCTATCGACGGTAAAGGCGCTATTCAAACAGAAAAGTTTTTACCCATAGAGCGTAAAGCTCTCGGTGTTATTCAGCGCCAGCCGGTTAAAGAACCGCTGCAGACCGGTATTACCGCTATCGATGCGATGATACCAATCGGTAGAGGACAGAGAGAGTTGATAATCGGTGACAGACAAACCGGAAAAACTGCAGTTGCAATCGATGCGATAATAAATCAGAAAATTACTCATACCGAAGAGGCAAAAGCGTTAGGTATCGAGCCTGTTTATTGTATTTATGTTGCTATTGGTCAAAAGAGCTCTACCGTTGCCCAGGTTGTTGCAAAACTGCAGGAACACGGCGCAATGGAATATACTACTGTTATTACTGCATCTGCCTGGGAACCGGCACCGCTTCAGTTTATTGCTCCTTATTCCGGTGCAACCTTAGGCGAATACTTCAGAGACAGCGGAAGACATGCGCTGGTTGTTTACGATGACCTTTCGAAACAAGCACAGGCATACAGAGAGCTTTCACTCTTATTAAGAAGACCTCCGGGACGCGAAGCATATCCCGGCGATGTATTTTATCTTCACTCAAGACTTCTTGAAAGAGCATCGAAATTAAGTGATGATTTGGGCGGCGGAAGTTTAACCGCTCTGCCGATTATCGAAACGCAACAAGGTGACGTTTCGGCTTACATTCCTACAAACGTTATCTCTATTACCGACGGACAGATCTACCTTGAGTCAAGCTTGTTCAACGCAGGCGTTCGTCCTGCTATTAACGTTGGTATTTCGGTTTCGCGTGTTGGTGGTAATGCACAGATTAAAGCGATGAAAAAAGTTGCCGGTACTCTTAAACTCGACCTTGCACAGTACAGGGAACTTGAAGCATTTGCAAAGTTCGGTTCCGATTTGGATAAAGCAACTCAAAGAACTCTTGCAAAAGGTGCCCGTCTGGTTGAGCTGCTTAAGCAGGGACAGTACTCGCCCGTGACGGTTGAAAGACAAGTGGTAAGTATTTATCTTGGAACAAACGGTTATATGGACGGCATACCGGTTCACGAAATAAATCGTTTTGAAAAAGAAGCTCTTGAATTCTTCGAGGTTAAGCATAACGATATTTTCGAAACCATTAAAAAAGAAAAGACAATAAACGAAGAATTAGAAGAAAAGATTAAAAAAGCTGCCGAGGAATTTTTAGGTGTATTTAAAGTAAGTGCGGAGTAATTAAGAAAAACTAATGGCAACATTACGCGACATAAAAAGAAGAATAGTTGGTGTTAAAAGCACGCAGCAGATTACCAAAGCGATGAAGATGGTTGCTGCCGCAAGATTAAGAAGAGCACAAAACAATGTTGTTAATGCACGTCCGTATTCCGAAGAAATAGAAGGGCTGCTGCTCCGTTTGGCTACTCCCGAAGCGGTTGAAACAAATCCTTTCTTCGAGCGGCGCGAAGTTAAAAACGCTGCTATAATTGTTGTAACTGCCGACAGGGGTCTTTGCGGTGCTTTTAATCAGAATATTATTAAAGAAGCAGAACGGTATATTGAAGAAGAACTGAAGCCCGAAGAAATTAATTATAAGATATACAGCATCGGAAAAAAAGCTACCGACTATTTTACTAAAAACGATTATCCGGTATTCGAACAGGTAACGGGATTATTCTCGTCGCTTAATTATAACTCGGCACTTGAGATAAGTAATAAAATTATTCCTGCTTTTTTAGACGGAACTTTCGACAGGGTTGTACTGATTTATAATATGTTTGTTTCTATAATTCGGCAAAAACTTGTTGTAAAACAATTTCTGCCGGTGCCGATGGAAGAAGGCGAAGAAACCGATAATTCGAATTACATTTTTGAACCGGATCAGGGATATATTTTTGATTTTCTTGTACCTAAACATCTTAAAGCGCAGGTGTGGAGGGCATTGTTAGAATCGTACGCAGCCGAGCTTGCCGCAAGAATGACAGCAATGGATAACGCAACTACGAATGCAGAGGAAATGATAAAACAATTGAACCTTACTTATAATAAAGAAAGACAGGCGGCAATTACAAAAGAGATTCTTGAAATTGTATCCGGCGCTAATGCACTTAAAGCCAGTTCGCAGTAATTCCGATGAATGTTTTAATAAACGGCAATCGTAGGGTAACTACGAATGTTTGAAAATTTATCGTTAAAATTAGAAACCGCTCTTAAAAAAGTTACCGGTCAGGGAAAGTTAACCGAGAAAAATATCTCTGACACTTTAAGAGAGATAAGACGTGTTCTTTTAGATGCTGATGTAAACTACAAGGTAGCAAAAGAGTTTATCGAAAATGTTTCGAAGAAAGCTCTTGGCAAAGAAGTTTTAGCTTCCATATCTCCGGGACAGTTAATCACGAAAATAATTTATGATGAACTGACCGAACTTTTAGGCGGAGACAGGCAGGAGATAAAACTTAATGCAGCCGGTGTCACATCTATTTTAGTTGTCGGCTTGCAGGGTTCGGGTAAAACTACTTTTTCTGCAAAGCTTGCGCGGCTGCTTAAATCGCAAAAGCAAAAAGTGTTGCTTGTTGCGGCAGATGTATATCGTCCCGCTGCAATTGAACAGCTAAAACTTTTAGGCGAACAGATTGATGTTCCGGTTTTTTCGCTAAGTGAACCGGATGCAATTAAGGTTGTAAAAGAAGCACTTGACTTTGCCAAAGAAAATCGTTTTAATACGGTTATAATTGATACGGCTGGCAGACTTCATGTGGATGAAGAGATGATGAACGAAGTTGCCGCAATAAAAGAACTTGTGAAACCGACTGAAACGCTGTTTGTAGTCGATTCGATGACGGGGCAGGATGCGGTAAATTCTGCCAAAGCTTTTAACGAGCAGGTTGATTTCGACGGTATTGTTCTTACAAAACTTGACGGAGATTCCCGCGGCGGTGCTGCGCTTTCGATACGTGCAGTTGTTGGAAAACCGATTAAATTCAGCAGTTCCGGCGAGAAGCTTGACTCTCTTGAGGTTTTTTACCCTGACAGATTGGCATCCCGTATTTTAGGAAAAGGTGATGTGGTCTCGCTGGTTGAGAAAGCCCAGGAGAGTTTCGATGAAGCCGAAGCGGAGAAGTTAGAGGAAAAACTTAAGAAAAATAAATTTGATTTTGATGATTTTCTTAAGCAAATTAAAGTTATTAAGAAAATGGGTTCTTTGTCATCGCTAATCGGGATGATTCCCGGCATGGGTGCGCAGTTAAAAAATGCACAAATTGATGACAACGCTCTTGTAAAAGTTGAAGCAATTATCAACTCGATGACTATTAAAGAGCGAAGAAACCCGAAGGTTCTGAACGGAAGCCGGCGTAAGCGTATTGCTCGCGGAAGCGGTACTTCCATTCAGGATGTAAACAGGTTAATAAAACAATTTAATCAAATGAAAAAGATGATGAGCCGTTTCGCAAAAGGCGGAATGAACAAATCATCTTTACGAAACTTAAAATTTAATTGACAATATTCGGAGGTTAAACTAATTTGGCTGTTAAGTTAAGATTAAGACGTATGGGCAAGAAGAAGCAGCCGATTTATAAAATCGTTGCTGCCGATGCAAGATCACCACGTGATGGAAGGTTCTTAGA
The DNA here is from genome assembly GCA_024278655.1 of Bacteroidota bacterium. Taxonomy (GTDB): domain Bacteria; phylum Bacteroidota; class Ignavibacteria; order Ignavibacteriales; family Ignavibacteriaceae; genus BMS3ABIN03. The sequence continues at coordinate 28,228 of JAJRSV010000394.1, forward strand.
AGCAATTGGATTGTATAATCCTTTAACGAATCCGCATACGATTGATATTAAAGAGGATCGTGCTTTATACTGGCTTGGTGTTGGTGCACAACCAACTGATACTGTAAAAAGTTTACTGCGTCAGAAAGGCATTACTCTTAAATTCGATCTGATGAAACGCGGATTCGATGATGAAAAAATAGAAGCTGAGCTGGCTAACTGGCAAAAAGTAAAAGAAGCCAGTGCAGCTCAGAAAGCTAAGAAGCAAAAGAAGTCGAGAAAAGCTAAAGCTAAGGAACAGGAAGAAGCTGCCAAAGCCGAGGAAGTTTCTGATGAAAGTTCACAGACCGAAAAGGAAGCCGGTGTTGAAGATGGTGCAGCAGAAGTAAAGGGCGCTGCTTCTGAAGAAAATACAGCCGAGAAAGAAAAGACGGAGGAATAAGTCTTTTCTTCGGTTGAATTTTCGTCTGTACGTAAGTTCATAATTGCTCCCAGCTCGTAGAAATATAGGAGGCTCCTATTTATGAAAGAATTCATCGAGTTCATCGCGAAGCACCTTGTCGATAATCCCGATCAGGTGGAGGTAGAAGAGAAAACTCCGGAGGAGAAAAAAATCGTGCTCTCGCTTAAGGTGCAGTCCGATGATGTCGGAAAAGTCATCGGTAAGCAGGGTAAAACAGCTCAGGCGATGCGTACACTTCTTACGGCTATTGCCGCCAAAGAAGGTAAACGCGCAATATTAGAAATATTGGATTAAGGATTAATCTAAAAATAAGTGAAGGATTTTTTCCTTATAGCAAGAGTTATTTCTCTTTTTGGTAAAGACGGTTATGTTAAGGTAGAATCGTTTTCCGATTTTCCCGAACGGTTCTTTGAGCTGAATGTTGTTTATATCGACTTTTGGGGCGAGAAGAAAAAATTTGTTGTTCAAGACGTAAAGCAGCTTAAAAATGCTTTCGCATTGAAGTTTAAAAATTTCGATGACGAAAGATCATCCGGGTTGCTTATCGGCAGGGATATTTTTGTTTTAAATGATAACAGTATCCTGTTGGATGAAGATACGTTCTTTGTTCACGATTTGATTGGAAGCAAGGTTCTGCGGGAAGATGAGTTGCTCGGGGTGATAACCGATGTTATCTCTCCGCCTGCAAACGATGTTTTAATAATTGAAACCGAAAATAAAGATGAATTATTGATTCCGTTTGTTCTTGATTTTATTGAGTACTTCGACCCCGAAAAGAAAATATTGGTATTGAAAAAGGATGCCGGTTACTATGATGAGGATTGATATTATAACAGCAGTACCCGACTTGCTTGTGAGTCCGCTCAATACCAGTATTATTAAACGGGCGCAGGATAAGGGCAAGGTCGAGATTAAGATTCATAATCTGCGCGATTATACGCACGACAAGCACAGGCAGATTGATGATAAACCTTTCGGCGGCGGACCGGGAATGGTTCTTAAACCCGAACCGTTCTTTGAGTGCATCGAAAGTTTGATGAAGCAGCGTAAATACGATCATATTATTTTTACGACGCCCAAAGGTAAGATATTTAATCAGAAATATGCCAATGTTCTTTCGCTTGCTGAAAATATTATAATTATTGCAGGTCATTATAAAGAAATTGATGACCGTGTAAGGCAGCACTTTGCAACCGATGAAATTTCAATCGGCAATTTTGTGTTAACCGGCGGAGAATTACCGGCACTGATAATTGTTGATGCCGTTATTCGCCTGATACCCGGAGTGCTGAACGATAGCGAAGCTGCATTGGATGATTCGTTTCAGGACGGTGATGTTGTTGAAGCTCCTTACTATACCAGACCTGCTGAATACAGAGGCATGAAAGTTCCCGATGTACTTCTTTCGGGGAACGATAAGGAAATTAA
>JAJRSV010000395.1 GCA_024278655.1 Bacteroidota bacterium
ATGACACTCGGCACACATATAATTCCAGTTTTGGTTTACACCTGTCCAGTAAAGCTGATCGTTCGGAGTAATGCGTTCATCATCATAGATATGAAACCATCGCTGCCCGCCCTGCTCTTTTGGTCTGGTATCCCAGCAAAGCGGCAGCACCTGTAACTTTCCGCCGGGAAATTCAATCAGGTACTGCTGCAAAGGTCTTACACCGAATGTATATTTTACTTCGAACTCCTGCATAGCTCCTTCATCGCCTTCGGTATAAACATAAAACTTACCGTTACGTGTATAAAATTTTGAAGTGATACCGAAGTGAGTAAAAGTTTGGTTGTTGAAATCACCTTTAACCGTGTTCTTGTTTGCAATCTTCATTGCCATATCGTGGTCGGAATTTTTCCATTGGCTTGTTTCCTGTTGATGACAACTGATGCAAGCGGCGTAACCGACAAAATCTGCTTTGCTTTCGTCTGTTTTTTCCGTGCAGCCCGTAAACAAAGTTCCGAAAAGAAAAACAACTATGGCAGGTACAAATAAAACTTTGATGTGTGATTTCATAAAATTGTAAGATTAATAAATTAACTCCTGGTGCGTATTAAAATAAATACGAATAAATTGATTAGCAAAGTTCTTCTCAGGCATCGGGAAACCGTTGAAACGGTTAACATATATTAGGTTTATTATTTTATATCCCCACGGTTGGAAACCGTGGGCTGTTCGTTTTATTGTTATATTATTTCTAATCAGTCAAAATCATTATTGAACAATAAGCAGCCCACGATTTTTAATCGTGGGTATCCGGTAAAAAATTACAATTACTACTTAACCGTTTTAACGGTTTTTAAATGACATAAAAGTTGATCGGTTCGACTTGAGTTATTTAATTTTCTATGAATTCAACCTTACCGCTTTCGAGACGGTAAAAAGCAGGAATAACTTTTACTACTCCTTTTTTAACGGCTTCCGAAATTACCGCTGATCTTTCAATTAAATCCTTTGCATTCAATTCCGCATTCTTCATAATTATATCATCAATATATCCGCTTTCAGTTTCTTCTATTGCAGGAGTAATATGGGTAAGAATTCTGTTGAGGTTATCACTATAGTTCCCGCCTTTTACGGCGGCAATTACAGCGCCGCAGTTTGAGTGCCCCATTACTAAAACAAGTTTTACGTTCAACGCAGTTACCGCAAATTCAATGCTTGCGATGGAAGCAACATTTGCAATGTTACCTGCAACCCTCACAGTAAACAATTCACCCAAACCGGTATCGAAAATAATTTCGGGAACAACCCTGCTATCGGCACATCCCAATATTGCTGCAAAAGGTGATTGAGTTGTAACAAGTGCTTTCCTGCGTTCAGGGTCTTGAAGTTTTCTTTCCGGCATACCGGAAACAAAGCGTTTGTTGCCTTCTTCTAATCTCTTAATTATTTCATTTATCTCCATAGTAAAATACACCTGTGCAAGTAAAAGTTAATTTTATTCGGTTTAATAAAAAAGTTTATAATTACAGCTAAAATAAATCCGGTTGATGAAATATTTAAAACGCCTGGTTAATGCTAAAGTAAAATCCGTGTGTTCCTTTCCCAAAACCAACATCCAATCTTAGATCGAGCTTTTCCAGTTCATCAAGCCGGAACCTTACACCGGCACCATAAGTCGGTTTTACCGTTGATATTGTAAACGTTGAAATATTTTGTGAAACATCACCCACACCTCCGAAAAATACCAGTCTGAACTTCCATATAAGCGGCATCCGGTATTCTGCCTGAAGCACGTAGTAGTTTCGGTCGCGGTATCTGCCGTTAATATATCCGCGCATCAGTTTATCGCCGCCAAGCAGAGCCAAATCGTAAAAAGGAGGAGCGGCGGTTTCAATCATCATATAAGCTTGCAAAGCAAGTATGTGTCTTTTGCTCAGTTCAATAAACCTTCTGAAATCGAAAACATACTTGTTGTAGTTAAAGTCGCTGCCGATTTTCTTTTGAAAAGATGTAATACTGAACTCGTAATAGCCGCCGGAATGGGGATAGAAAATATTATCGCGTGTATCGAAAGTTGCAACAAATCCCAATCCCGAAGTAGTGCCGCCATCGCTGCCGGGAAGCAATCCCGATTCAAGGAAAGGATTGCCCAATTTATCGGCTACGTTCATATATCTGTATTCGTAAATTATTCCCAACTTAAGCTCTTCACTAAATGCTTTAGTCAACAGCTTAAGGTTAAAAATAAAATTTTCCTGGAAATATCTGTCGTTTTCAATTTCGGGCGAGCTGTTGCCTACGCCATAAAACCTGTCGAATATTTTACCGTAATTAAATTTGAACCAGACTTTGAATTTATCTTCACTAAAATAAACTTCGGGTATTAAGGTAAAATCGTACTGATTATTAATTGAATAGAAACCGGAAGCGGTTACATTAGAAGGTTTGGAACCGAATTTATCCGACAACTTAAATGAAACCACCCCGCCTGCACCGAATGCAAGACTTGTTTCGGGTGTATAAAATATAAACGGATATGCAAACCAGTTAAAACCTCTTATACCAACTGTATCGGGTTTCTCTTCCTGCTGTGAATAAATTGAATTACTCAATAAAATTGCAAAAATCAGAACTGACAGATATCCGGGTATTTTAATATAGTAAAAAATCATTATGTGGTTCTAAAGTTAATCAAAACAAATAAAAAATCCCCGATTGTAAAAACCGGGGATTAGAAGAAGATGTTTTGTAAAAGCATGGATGCACTATGCGGCAGAAGCCAATTTCAAACCTACTATCGAAGCTATCAACGTAAAGATGAAAAATACCCGCCAGAAAGACGACGGATCGTTAAAGAAAAAGATTCCAATCAACGCCGTTCCGAAAGCGCCGATGCCTGTCCAAACAGCATACGCTGTTCCGAGCGGAATATCCCTCATAGCAAGACTTAGCAGCCAAAAACTAATTGCACCCATCACCAGGAAACCGACCACGGGCCAGAACTTAGAAAAATTATCGGACAGCTTGAGACAGGTTGTAAACCCGATTTCAAACAGAACAGCAATTAAAAGATAAATCCAATGCATATTTACCTCAGATTAGTTTAAAATTTTATAGTAACTCACCAGAGTAAATTTTATTTCTTAAAAAAGTAATTATGCCGCCCATCGAAAGCCGATTCAATACCTCCCGGGTTACCTGCTCCGGTCGCCGTCTTCCAAACCATAAATACAGCTTTATTCGAATGCACACTTTTATTTCATCTTATTTCGCAGTAACACCCGTTGAGAGTTTTTTTCTGTCAATGTTCCGGTACCCAGTCATCCGTTGCGCCCATGGGAACCGATGGATGCTCTTTTAAACTTTTTTGTAGCTCAGCCAATTGGGGCGCCATAGCATACTGCAGCCAGCCATTGTACGGTTCGCTATCCTGCCGCTCTTCACGCGGGTCGGTAATCAAATTGATTACCCTTGGAATTGTAGAAAACGGTTGACGCGGGTCGTACTTTGTGGGCTGCCAGACAAAGTGAACTTTCCATTTGCGCCACTTCCAGGCGGTGAGTTGATTGCCGACATAAATCAGAAATCCTTCACGCGCAGATTTTTCCGTCTTGCCCAAAAAGAACGCCGAGTGATCCACGCCGTCAATAATCCGGTCTTGCGGCACTTGAGCACCAGTGAGCCCTGCAATAGTTGAAAACATATCAACAATATGCACAATCTCATCACTCACTCGTCCTGCAGGAATGTGCTTTGGCCAGCGTACGATAAAGGGCGCACGAATCCCGCCTTCCATAGCAGTGAAATATGTGCCACGCCAGGGACCGGTCCAACCGGTGTATTCTCCATCGCCGTTATCAGGGTGTTCAGGTCCGTTGTCGGCACAGAAAACAACAATGGTGTTTTCCGCTACGCCGAGCCGATCCAGCGCCTTCAACATTTCGCCAAGGTAGTGGTCGGTCTGCATAAGCAGGTCGGTGTAGTAGCCGTACCCGCTTTTACCTTCAAAGTCAGGATGCGGTAGTACAGGAAAATGCATAGCCAGCAACGGTACATAAGCGAAAAAAGGTTTGTCATCCTTCACGCTGCGTTCCATAAAATCGATAGCACGCCGGGTAAGTTCTGCATCAATCCTGCGTCGCTCGTCCTGAGTATAAACTTTGAGCTTTTTTGGCTCTTCTCCGCGCCTGCCTTCCATCAGCCAGGGCGTGAAATCGTAGTCCTTTTTAACATCGGCAGCGTCTTTCAGATTGGAGAAACGTCCAATTTCTTCAGCCACCCACGGGCTCTCATCAGTATTGGGGATACCGTACCATTCGTCGAAGCCCTGGTCCGTGGGAAAACGTCCCGGTGTTTGTCCCAGGTGCCACTTGCCGAAAATACCAGTGGTGTAACCATCTTCGGACATTGCCTCGGCGACAGTGATTTCCCAGGGAACCAGACCGTATTCGCGCACACCGATAGGTATGGCGTAGGTACCGCTGCGAATTGAAAAGCGACCTGTCATTAGCGCCGAACGGCTTGGAGTACACTGCGCTTCGGTGTTGAAGTTGGTTAGAAGCAATCCATCTGCCGCAAGTTTATCTATGTTTGGAGTAGGTGCACCGCGGACTATACCACCGCCGTAGCAACCGTAATCTCCCCACCCGGTATTGTCAGTCATAATGAATAGAACATTGGGTTTGTCGCCGCCGGCAGCGCTGATCGCCGGGGCGAAGCAAAGCGCTATAACAAAGGCAACGCTAATTGCGAAATAAGAACGGAAGTTGAATACAGCTTCCTTTTTCCGATACTTAAACATTATATATTTCCTATGTTAGTTCGTTTTTATTTGTATTTCTTCAAGTAATTGTTCACACCGCGACATCCCGATATAATTTCAGTAGGGCGCCTACTCTGCGTAACCTTGAAAATCCTCGCCGTGCTCAATGTTGAGTACGTTCCAGCTTGCCGCTTTCGCCGCACCGAACAGCCGTTAATCGGTGGTTGCCGCCTCTCTGAAAGACTGCATCACCTCATCGAGATTAAACGAGGCCGGTCTTTGCCGCGGTGGATAGTCCTTGAAG
>JAJRSV010000396.1 GCA_024278655.1 Bacteroidota bacterium
GTACGAAGTAAACTTCAACGCATCAAACCTTGCAAGCGGAGTTTACCTGTACAGGATTAAGGTTAATGATTATGTGGCTGTGAGGAAGATGTTGCTAATCAAATGACTCTGTCATTTGATTAGTAATCCCGATTTAATCGGGGCTGCTAATCAAATAATTTGTGGGGCGGGATTTGTCTCGCCCTTTACATAATTGCCGGCAATTAATGAACGCAAGCGTGGACGCTTGCTTACGCTAATAGTTTCAAAAAGGTGCGCGATCCTGTGTCCACGCAGCCGACTCGTGCAAAACTAATCTCTTTTGAATATCGAACACCGAACATTCAATATTGAATGATGAAGTATTCCATCTTTTGTCTTTTTATTTTTTTTAATCTTCATTCCATCAAATATCAAACAGATAATTTAATTAGTGTAAATTCGTGAAATTAGTGGCTTCTGTTTCTGCCACGAATTACACTAATTGACACGAACAACTAATAAAAGCTTGCCACGGCGAAGCGCAGCGGAGAGGGGTCATTTATAGTCATCAAGTCATTCATTGTTATTTTTTGATTGGGTGATTGAGTGATTTGTAGATTGTAGGGATTTCTTTTGTCTTTTATCTTGCGCGAGCCGGCGTCCCCGCTGGCGGTGCTTGTAAAATCACAAGTTTCAAAAAACAAATCACAAATAACTTTCAAATTCCAATTTTCCAACCGACAAAACATTTAATATCGAAGGACAACTCCATAGGAGTGGAATGTTTGTAGAAAAAAGGAAGAAGAAAGAAAGGAAAACCCCAGAGGGGTTAAATGTTTTTGCCGCAGGAAGTCAGAAGTAAGAAGCTAACACAACGATAATGCGGCAGCGCAAGCGGGGACGCTTGCTTACGCACACAACGTGTACATTATCTCTTTTGATTTACGAATATCCATCATCGATATTAGAAGTTTTATTCTTTTATCTTTTTACTTCCTGTCTCTATGCTTCCCAAACACTTCGCCGGCAGGCAGCTAATCTTTACTCTTTCCTATCAAACAACAGGCAGTAATAAAATTCAATCACCCATTCCGGACTTAAAAGTAAAAGATTGAAATTGACAAACATCGAACCTTGAACGTCGAACATCGAACAAAGAACCACGAACCAAGCACCAAGGATTGATGATTTGAGATTTTAGAAGTTTTATTCTTTTATCTTTTTACTTTTGTCTTTACTCTTTACTCTTTCATTCATTCAATTTGTTTACCCTTTCATTATTGATTAATTTTCGCCTTCAAATAAATGAGAATGAAAAGAATATAAAATGAATTTTAAAAGAAGAACACATACCTGCGGAGAATTAACCGCAGCGAATGCAGGCGAGACGGTTGTACTTAACGGATGGGTTGACAGAAGACGTGACCTTGGCGGAGTTATTTTTATTGGGCTGCGTGACCGTTACGGTGTAACACAGGTTGTTTTTGAACCGGAACATAATCCCGAAGCACATAATTTGGCAAAGCAGCTACGCAGCGAGTTTGTAATTGCAGTGGAAGGTAAAGTAAGAAGAAGACCCGATGATCAGATAAACAAAGATATGGCAACCGGCGAGATTGACGTGGTTGCAGAAAATCTTGTAATTCTTAATGAAGCCGAAACACCGCCATTTCCAATTAAAGATAAAATTGATGCGTTTGAAGAACTGCGCTTAAAATACCGTTACCTCGATTTAAGAAGACCCGTGCTTCAGAAAAATCTTTTGTTGAGGCACCGGATGTATCAGCTTGTGCGCAAGTATTTTGATGCGAATGATTTCGTTGAGATAGAAACACCATATTTAATGAAGAGCACTCCGGAAGGTGCGCGCGATTATCTTGTGCCGAGCCGCTTGCACAAAGGAAAGTTTTACGCTCTGCCGCAATCACCGCAAGCATATAAACAGTTGCTGATGGTTTCGGGGTTCGATAAATATTTTCAGATTGTTAAATGCTTCAGGGACGAAGACCTTCGCGCCGACCGTCAACCCGAGTTTACGCAGATTGATGTTGAGATGTCTTTTGTTAACAGTGAGAACGTGTTCGAAGTAGTTGAAGGTTTGATGAAAGTTTTATTCAAAGAATTATGGAACATCGAACTGGAAACACCTGTTCCAAGACTTTCATTCGATGAAGCGTTGGAACGTTACGGCAGTGATAAACCCGATTTAAGATTCGGACTTGAGCTTGTTACGCTAAACAACATCTTCAGAGACACCGGTTTCAAAGTATTCAAAGATGCAGTTGACGGCGGCGGAATTATTACGGGAGTAACTGCACCCGGCTGTGCATCTTACAGCAGAAACCAGATTGATAATCTAACCAACTTTGTTAAAAAGTTAGGTGCAAAAGGATTGGTTTGGCTTAAAGTGAAAGAAGACGGCTTGGATTCTCCAATCGCAAAGTTTTTATCGGATGGAGAGAAACAGAAACTTGTTGAAATACTAAATGCACAAAGCGGAGATTTAATTCTGATACTTGCCGGTTCAAGAATAAAAACGCTTGAGCAGATGGGTGCATTAAGATTGGAGTTAGCAAAACGTTTAGAGCTTGTAAAAGAAGATACTGAACCGAAGCTGCTTTGGGTAACAGACTTTCCGCTTCTCGAATGGGATGAAGAAACAAAGCGATATTATGCAATGCACCATCCTTTCACTTCACCAAGACCGGAAGACATCCCGCTGCTGGATACTGATCCCGGGAAAGTAAAAGCAAGAGCTTACGATCTTGTTTTAAATGGCAACGAGATTGCCGGCGGCAGCATAAGAATTCATAATTCAGCATTGCAGGCGAAGATGTTTAATGTGCTCGGTATATCGAAAGAAGAAGCGGAGAAGAAGTTCGGCTTTCTGATGAATGCATTTAAATTCGGTGCGCCGCCTCATGGCGGAATTGCATTCGGCTTCGACAGGATGGTTATGATTTTTGCAGGCGAAGAATCGATAAGAGATACTATTGCGTTCCCGAAAACCACAAGCGCATTATCGCTTATGGACGAGGCACCTTCGGAAGTGAGCGAAGAGCAATTGAAGGAGCTTCATATAAAAATAAGGGACGACGACGACAAATAACCCAACCGGGTTTTTCTACTTTTCGGTTTCTTCTTTTAAGATTGAATACATTCCAAGCAGACTGCTTATGTTGTGCTGCACGTAATCGATTCTGATTTTATAATTGGTTAAACTGCTTTTAAACCCGCCCATTGCTCTTTGGGGATCATCAAGATACATTGCAGTAACCGGATCGAACTGGGTTTGAAGCTCAAACTTTACTCCGCGTTCCAAAGCGTTTCTTATTTTGTGCTGCGTTTGTTCATCGCCGAAATCTTTTGCAAGCTCGTAAGCGTTATACAGTCCTTCCATCCGTGTGGCAGTTGGTGTTGAACGCGGCGGCGAGTAAAAGCTGCCTGTCCAGTCGCTGAACTCCGCATTAATTCTTTGGCTTTCAATAATCACATCAGCCAAACGCATTGCGTGATTGAAGTATAATTTGTCTGGACGGTACCGGTAAAGTTTGTTCAAACCGTACAGCAGCCAGTGATCGTGCTGAAGCTCTTTATCCGTTTTGTCTCCGTCTCTTACATTTATTAAATACTTTGCACCTCTCTCGGCAATATCGAGCCACTTCTCATTGGCGTCTGCTTCGTAAAGCATTGTAAGTGCCAGCAGTGCTTCGCCGGGATAATAATCGGAGCGGAAGTCGGTTACTTCACCGCTCGGGTAATATTGTTTCTGCACATAAAACTCACCCGATTTGTTTTGCGACATCTGAATCCATTCGCCTAACTGCTGTGCTGTTTTAAGTGAGGAACTTTCTTTTGTGATTTGATAATGATATAAGAAAGCTATTGCCGCAAGTGCGTTGCCGCCCAACTTCGTATTTCCCTTTTCAACCGAACAGTAGTATGTACCGCCCGCAGTCTTCAAGGGCTTTATAGTTCGTTTAAGATATTCAAGCGCAAGCTCCGATTTTTTAAGTAACAAAGAATCCCTTGTTTCCTGGTAAAGCTGAAGCATCGAAAATATAGTGCCTGCATGTCGAACCAAATTATACTCGTCAGCTTCTTTTGATGATTTGGGATAGTAGAGATAGAGAAACCTGCCGTCGGGCTTAACGGCGTTTGCAAGATAAGTTCCACCCTTAATTGCAGCGTCTAACAGTTTGGCTGCGGTTAATTTATTAAAGATTTTGTGTCCCCTGTAAAGTGGCGTAACTCTTTTATTCTTTACAGAAAAGCTTGTAACCGAAAACCTGTAAACATCCGGGTCTTTTTGTTTGAATATTTTTTTTATTTCATCTTTCTTATCGGAATCATCGCCGACGTACCCGCGTATCTTTTTTTCCTTAAGCAACTGCTTCGAGTTAATGATTGAATTTGCAACAATCTCTTCGGGAAGAAAAGCCAAACCGCTTCCGCGTTCGAAAGCCAGACCGAACAAGCTTCTGTCCCACATCATCGGAAAATCAAGCGACTCGGTTACTTCGGGAATAACTTCGTTTACTATATCGACCTTCACTAAAGTGTTTTGCTTGTTGCCAACATAGTCTTCCGCCTTCGATACCGCATTGTTGATTGCATCGATAATTCCGTAACCTCTGCCCATAAAAACTTTTGCTCTGGTTTTTCCGTCGCTTACAGACACGAATACAATTCTCGGTAAATTATCATCGGCAAGCTTTGGTGTAAGCTCCGAATCTCTGACATCAAACAGAGTTGAGTAAACATAACTGCCGAGCGCCTGCTGGTCATCCGGCGTAAGCTCGTATTTGTAGGTTATATCGTCGAACCATATTGCATCTTCATTTGTAGAGCACCCGGTAAATAAGCCGGCTGCGTAAATAAAGAGAATAAGTGTTAATATGTTTTTATAATATCTTTTTATCATAATTTTCTTCGCTAAGTTGTTGTACGGTAATTATTTGTTGATCGCTTTTTCGAAGAGCTTCGGTACCGGTGCGTTTTCCTCTTTCTGGATTTTAGCGAATTTGTAAATAACACCGCCTGCAAGTATGAGTAAAATGAAAAGCGTTCCGAGTGCAAGGGCACTCTTTTTAGTAAGAAACTTCGATGCGCGTGAGAGTTTTTCTTTTCTCTCCTCACTTAAATCATAAACAATATCTATCACATGATTTACTACGGAATATATTAAAAATATTGCTCCGAACATCTCTAATAGTTCTTCTGTTAAAACCTGCAGCGAATATATTTCGGGACCGGAATTAATGAATACCTGTCTTATTCCTTCGAGCGACTGCGATAATATCCACATCCCGATTCCTGCGAACGAGCTGATTAAAGCACCTTTGCTGCTTCCGAAACGGTTGCTGAAGAAAAGAAGAAAATAAATGAGTACAATTAATATTCCAGGTGCAAAAAGTATTTGCCACTGAGTAATATATTTTACCGATTCGCCCATTTGCGATGAAACGTTTCGAATCTCTTTCCAGAATAAATTTTCGTGCAGGATTGTCATTTCATCGAGCGAAAGAGCAAAGCCGATTAAACTTATTCCAAGCCACAAAACCGGTAGACGGAAAAACTCCTGCTTATGTGAATTATAATTTCTTTCAAAGTAATAAGCAACAAGCGCCGAACATCCGAATAAAAAGAATAACATTCCCGAAAACCACGTGGGCAGGTTTCTTTCTTTATCCAGATTAAACCAGTAAACACCGCCTTCTTTCAAACCGGCGAACAGAAAGTGCAGCACACCCAGCAATCCTGCGGCTATCAACATTACAAGCAGAAAGTTTTTTGCTTTTTGAAGTTGATCGAAATATTTGTCGTAGTTTGCTTCGCTCATTGCCTAAAACTTTTCAGTTGTTGAAATATGAATAATGCCGTCGGCTACTTTCGGGAACCATCGCATTACTTTCGGATCGTGACCCGGCAGAATGAAAAACGGCGATGCGGCTTTACGGTGCATATCTCTAATAGCCGATAGATTTTCCTCGGCACTTACCGAAGTCCCGATCGGTTTATGTCTTCTGATGTTTTCGTAGAGATAAGCATTGTCGCCTGCTATAACAACTGCACCGTCAACGGTTTCCACGGTAACGTACTGCGAACCGTGTGTATGTTTTCCGCCTTCGGTTAATGTAATTCCTTTGAATATTTCTTCCTCGCCTGAAATTAATTTTAACCTGCCCCGGTCTTTTGCATTCAGTAATGTTTGATAGTCATCGAACCGGAATCCGTTCTTATCTTTTTTATCTTCACTGAAAAGTTCATTCAGGTATTCAAATTCTTTTTGCTGCA
>JAJRSV010000397.1 GCA_024278655.1 Bacteroidota bacterium
GCCGTAGGACCGAGAACGGTTATAAGATTGTAAGACATTTTACTGGTAAGATAATAGATTAAAACTCAATTAGTTACTTTCGCTATGGGAAGACTAATCGTAAAAACATTACCGCTTTCATCATTACTATCGATAGTTAAATCGCCTTTGTGCAATTTAATCAGTTTTTTTGCGAGTTGCAGTCCCGGCTCATCATTTCCCTCAGCCGTTTCATCTGCCGGTGCATTGCCCTCGTAACTGATTGTTAACAATGCATAATCACTTTCCCGTTCCGTGTCGATGAAAACTCTCTTCTCATCTCCCGGATTTTTGCAGGCGATTTTAATTAGTTGATAAACAGCCATAAATGTTTTTCCCGGATCTATATCGACTTCAACATCGGCACCGGTTTTTTTGAACAGCTCTACATCCTGCATTATACAGTATTCCGAAAGCAGTTCCGATATTCCGTTTACAAATGTATCCAGATTTAATCTCTCGGCTTTGATTTCAAAATCTTCCGTTGCATAATCAAAAGCTGATTGAATAATATCCAAAAACGAGTTCGCCTGTTTCTGCAGCATGGTTATAATCTCTTTAACCTTCTGCGAAAATTCCTCGTTATTGAGCAAGGCGGAATATTTATTAATGATGTCAATCGGAATAGTTATGTTATCATTTAAAAACTTTGCAAGATCGTGTGCCGACTTTCTCTTCTCCTCTTTAATCACCTCTTCAATTTTTTCCGATCTTTCGAGTGCAAGCGCTATCTGACCGGATATTAATTTCAAGTCCTCAATCTCTTCGGCAGTGTAATCGTTTTCTTTTCTTGCCAGTTGCAGCACCGCAACAAGCCGGTTCTGATTGTTGATTACCGGAAAGTAAATTATCTTATCCTGCTTTTCGCTGCCCGGCTGATCGATGGCGGGATTAAAGCGGCTGTCGTCCGCCGGTTTATCGAAGTTGATTATTTTTTTCTGCAATGCGCACGTGCCTGTAAGTCCTTCCGAAAGTTTTGCTTCATCCGTAATAAATCCGTTTCCTGTTTTGATTATCTTTTTCATTCCGCCGACCGATTCGTCAATCAAATAAATCTCGGCGGCTTCGGAGTTTGTAAGTTGTATTAACGAATCTTTAACTGCTTCAACGGTTTCACTCAATTCTGTTTTGCTGTGGATAGAAAGAAGCGCAGCTAAAATGTGCTTTGTTGCCGGATGAACCTCGGCAATGCTTTCCTGCTTTGTTTTTTTATTAAGCGATTTTGTCGTTTCCGATATTGCCGAATCCAGTTCGTTATCGGTTTCAACCATCTCAAATGTTTCGTCAGGGTCCAGTTCTATTTTAATAAAATCTTTAGCATCGTTCTCATCAATCTCGAGCGTAGTCAGTTCTTCCGTTTCTTCTTTGCCAAACGGGTTTTGCTCGGCAATTATTTTATTTATTGTATCGGGTATTGATTCATCCTCTTCCGCATCGATTGTTGCCACCGAAGTATCAACCGAAACATTGTCTTCTTTCGAATCGATTGCCCTGAATGAAATCGGCTTTGATGTTTGAGGAAAGGTTAACTCGTTAGTTGCACCCGGCTGAAGCTCCGGCAGTTCGACTTCGCCGTAAGAAAAAATATTCTGTTTGAATTTCGGATGCTTCGAGCTTAACACCTCGAACTGTTTTTTATCAATCAGATATAAGAGGCAGCGCGAATCGGCAACCGCCGAAGAGATGCGGCGCGTGTTATCGATTAATTCCTTTTCACCAAAGAACTCATTAAAAATTTTATTGCTTATATAATGATGCGAAGGAAATTTTATTTTCACGTCGCCCCGAATAACCAGATAAAGATATTTCGCTTCGTCGCCGGTCTGATAAATTATTTCGCCTTCGGATACTTCCCTGAAGTTATCGTTTTTGAATATCAGGTTAACCGTCGATTCGTCGATGCCGGTAAATATTTTGTTGAGTTTTAATTCTTTATTGCTTCTTGAAGGGTTCATATATATATGCACGAATAATTACTAAAACAAACTTTTTACGGTTCCTCCATTATTTAAAGATCCATCTCTTTTAAGAAACGGATTAAAAAATAATAATAACTGAGTTAAATGACTAATAACAAAATGTGCGCCACTATTAATTATTATAAACAGAATTTTAATCGTAAATTATTGGTTAAAGATTTTCCGATTTAAAGAAACCAAACTGTAAAAATTGCATCTTACCGATGGACGATAAAGAATTAATACTTAAGGCACAGCAGGGCGATAAAAAGGCACTGGCACGTCTGGTTAAAGAATACGAGCAGACGATTTATAACTTTGCATTTAAAATTTGCAGGGATAAAAACAAAGCCGAGCACATAATGCAGGAAACTTTTTACAGCTTCGTAAAATCCCTGCATCAGTTCGACGGTAAATCGAAGTTATCAACGTGGCTTTACCGTATTGTTTCGAACCATTGCCTTATGTTAGCCCGTAAAATGAAAAATCGTCCTTTCGTTTCGATGGATGATGACGACGGCTTGTTCGAAGAAAAGTACGCCGTTGACTGGACAACGTTACCGTATAAAAGTGCCGAGAACGAAGAACTTAAAAAGATACTCGATAACGCTATAAGCAAACTGTCGCCGGAATACAGGATGGTGTTTCTGCTGCGGGATGTTGAAGGTTTATCGACCGAAGAAACCGCACAGGTAACCGAGCTTTCGGTTCCTGCGGTAAAATCGAGATTGCACAGAGCAAGAGCTTTTTTAAGAAAGGAACTTAACGAGGCATTCCAGGGATGAAAAAAGAAAAAGTTACCTGCAAAGAAGTAATGCGCCACATTTGCGATACTCTGGGCGAAGATCTTCAATCGGATAGATGTGAAGATATCAGGAAACATCTCGAGGAATGTTCCGGTTGCCAGAATTATTTTAAAACGGTTGAGATAACAATAGACTATTACAAAAAATACAACGTTAAATTACCCGACGGCGCTCACGAACGCCTGATGAAGTTTCTCGATTTGGAAGATTGCGATTAAAACCTATGATTAATTTATGAACGATGCTTATTTCTATCATACTTCGGTAAAATGGGATGAAGGAAGACTCGGAACTTTGTCTGCACCTGAACTGCCTTCGTTCAAAGTAGCAACACCACCTGAGTTTCCCAAAGGAGTTCCGAATACCTGGTCGCCCGAACATTTGTTCGTTGCTTCGGTAAACGTTTGCTTGATGACCACCTTTGTTGCTATTGCCGAGAATTCAAAACTTGAAGTGGAGGATTATTCCTGCGATGCCGTGGGAACACTCGAAAAGGTTGACGGAAAATTTATGATAAGCAAGATTGAACTGAAGCCGGTTATAAAGATTAAGTTCGAAAAAGATTTTGAGAGAGCCGGCAGAATAATTCAGAAGGCGGAAAACATTTGCCTTATATCCAATTCGGTTAAAACGGAAATCATTCTTAATCCTCAAATTATTACCTAAATATTAATTCCGGTTTTTATAAATTACAAATCAAAAATTTCAAAGGAGTAACTATGAAACTTTTAAGAGCTTTTTATGTAAGTATGTTTCTGTCAGCATTGTTGTTTGTAAGCTGTGCGCAAAACAACGGCGGTAACGAAAACTCAATCACTGTCGATCAGCTTCGTGAAATGATGAAGACCGATTCGAACCTTGTTGTGCTCGATGTCCGTACACCACAGGAGTTGGCAGACCCGAGTCTCGGACACATAGACGGTGTGCTGAACATTCCCGTTCAGGAACTCGAACAGAGAATAGCCGAACTGGAACCGTATAAAGAGAAAGAGATTGCCGTTATTTGCCGCAGCGGAAGACGCTCAAGTATTGCTACCGGAATATTACTTAAGCATGGTTTTAATGCGTTAAACGTCGAAGGAGGAATGCTTCAATACCGCGCAACCGAAAAGAAGTAGCGCATGTTTTTATTTGAGAGGACTGTTAGTTTAATCTAACAGTTCCTCCAATCTTTTTTTTGCTTTCCGTTTTGCAAACTTATCTCTGAAATCCCTTTCAGGGAGCTTTATTACTTTTTTAAGCCATTCAATCTCTTTTTCTTCATTGTCCATTTCCCTGTAAGTTAACGACAGATGAAATGCGGCTATAACTATCCCCGGTTTAATCTCCAGTGCTTTAAGCATATACTTTTCCGAATCTTCCAGACTCGCATCCGGCACATCACCGAAAAATGTTTCGGCAAAAAGACGTTCGAACCAGCTTAAGCTTGCAACCTGCCTGTTATAAATACTTAAAATAATGTACGCAAAAAAATCTGTGCTGTCTCGTCTGATTGCCTCCCCGGCATTGTTTTTAATTTTATGAGCCAGTTTAACCTTCTCGTTCCCGCCTTCGAATAATGCCTGGTTGCCGTAAGACCATGCAAGGAATGTATAAACCCGTGCGCTGTCGGGATACAGATTATGAAACTCCTCTGCATATTCAACCGCCTCGTAAACAACTTTTTCCGATTTATCTTCGTCGTGCAATTCATAATAATATTCGCCAAGGTCGTTGCACACACGGGTGATTTTGGAAAGAACGAAATAATCATCCGGATTCAAATCGTAAGCAAGCTTGTAGTTTTTATAGGCATCATCTAACTTAAATTTAACGTACAACGAATCTCCTTTTTCGAGGTATTCTTTGTAACCGTTTGGAAAAGCTGTTGTTGAGATAAGATAAACGAGAAGAATAATAATCGAACGCTTCATAAAATCACTCCCTTGAATTGAAGCCGGAAATAAATGACATTAATAAAATAAGATAAATTTATAACAGAATGAATTACATTTAATCAAATGCCGGCGAAAGAAAAGATGAGTTTTTCTTTTACGTTCAGAAGACTAAATTTAGAATTCAAAATTCGAACAATTTATTATTACGGACAAAATGAGAAACTTACTCCTGTTATTAATTGCGGCAAGCTTAGTCAGCGGTAATTTACTAAACGCACAAGATAAAAAACTGAAAACGAAAAAATGGAAAGTAAAATCGTTTGTCATCGAGGAATACGTTCCTCAATGGGCAAAGAAAGTTGTATGGTATCAGATATTTCCCGAAAGGTTCAGAAACGGAGACCCCGATAACGACCCGACACTCGAAAGCATAAAAGGTGCTTTCCCTAACGATTCAACCTCGCCCTGGCAAATTCATCCGTGGACATCGGACTGGTACGAACTGCAGCCCTACGAAAAAGAAAACGGTAAAGACATCTGGTATAACATTCAGCGGAGAAGATACGGCGGCGACTTACAGGGCATTCTCGATAAACTTGATTACCTGCAGGACCTCGGAATTACCGCACTCTATCTGAACCCGGTGTTCGAAGCACCTTCTGCACACAAGTACGATGCTTCAACATTCCATCATATCGATCCGCATTTCGGTCCCGACCCGGAAGGCGACAAAGAATTAGTAAAATCTGAAATACCGGACGATCCTTCAACATGGGTGTGGACTTCGGCAGATAAGCTCTTCCTGAAACTTATCGATGAGGTTCATAAAAGAGGAATGAGGATAATTATAGACGGTGTGTTCAATCATACCGGAACCGAATTCTGGGCGTTTAAAGATGTTGTAAAGAACCAGCAAAACTCGAAGTATAAAGATTGGTATAAAATAACTTCGTGGGATGACGAAGAAAAAGGAACCCGGTTCGAATACCAGGGATGGTTCGGAGTAAAGGAACTGCCCGAATTCAATCAGGACGAAAACGGAATTGCCGACGGTCCGAAGCAGTATATTTTCGATATAACGAAAAGATGGATGGATCCGAACGGCGACGATGATCCTTCGGACGGCATAGACGGCTGGCGGCTTGATGTTGCATATATGATTCCGCACAGCTTCTGGAAAGAGTGGCACAGAGTTGTTAAGAAGATAAATCCCGATGCATATTTAACCGCCGAAGTAATCGGCGATATACAATCGATAAAACCTTATACGCGTAAAGATGAGTTCGATGCCGTGATGAACTACAATTTTCTCTTCCTCACAGCCGAATATTTTATCGACGACTCCACAGCAATATCAACCACGGAATTTGATGATAAATTGCTTATGCTTCGAAGCTCGTTCCCTATCGGAGTAAGCTACGTGATGCAAAACCTGTTCGACAGCCACGACACACAGCGTTTGGCATCGCATATAGTTAACCGCGATAAATACAAAATCCGCAACTGGAATGAAGCGTTTCAGTTAACCAAAGCTATCAACCCGGATTACGATACGAGAAAGCCGAACGAGGAAGAAATTAACCGGATGAAGTTGATGCTGATATTCCAGATGACATACGTTGGTGCGCCTTATGTTTACTACGGCGATGAAGCAGGTATGTGGGGTGCTAACGATCCCGACTGCCGCAAGCCGATGGTTTGGGACGATTTGCAGTACGACCCGGAAGTCTATCTTCCCGACCAGACAAAAAGAGCCGTGCCCGATACGGTAGAGTTTAACAAAGAACTGTTCGAATTTTATAAAAAGCTCATTCATATCCGTAACAAATATGAAGCGCTTCAGTTGGGAACCTTTAAGGTAAGAACCCTGAGCGATAAAGAAGGTGTATATGTTTACGAAAGGGTTTATAAAAACACGAAGATTATCGTTGCTTTAAACAAAGGTAAAAAGAAACATTTGATTTCACTTTATACACCTTATAAAGGATTCTTCAAAAACCTACTTAATCCGAAACAGAAGATGAGGTCGGCGGGAGGCAAGCTTGTTTTTAGTCTGCGTCCCGGCGAAGGTAAGATAATATTCAAAGATTTTTCCGATCAGCAGTAACGGGCAAATTTATTCCGTAACTTTTACATCTTTCC
>JAJRSV010000398.1 GCA_024278655.1 Bacteroidota bacterium
AGAAAAACATCGCTGCTGTTGACGAATGAAAAAATTGTAATCAGCAGCAGCAAGGTTTTATACTGCTTTGGTGCGGCACGCCAGAACTCAGCATAACTGCCGCCGCGTTTTTTTGTTGATGTTGTTTTCCTGTCTTTAACAAGGAATGTGAGAAACACGGCTACGGAAGAAGGAATAAACGCAGCAAGAAAAATCAGTTGGAAATCGCCCGGGAAAATATACAGCAGAAGTATTGCCGCAAGCGGTCCTAACACGGCACCCAACGTATCCATTCCCCTGTGGAAACCGAAGATAGCGCCGCTGTTGCTGTTATCGGAATAACTTCCCAACAATGCATCGCGCGGAGCAGTTCGTATTCCCTTGCCTACTCTGTCGGTTGTTCTGGAAAAAACAACCGCCCATATTTTCGGGAAAATTCCCGGCAGCGGTTTTGCAAACGCCGAAAGTCCGTAACCGATTACAACAAATACCGAACGCTTACCGATTTTATCTGACAGGTTGCCCGCATAACCTTTCAGCAGTCCGGCGGTTATTTCGGCAATGCCTTCAATAATACCAACAACAGCCATTGAAGAGCCGAGAACAGCGGTAAGGAAAATTGGTGTGACGGGGTAAAGCATCTCGCTTGCTATATCGGTAAAGAAGCTTACGAGACCAAGAATTACTACCTGACGCGGAATGTTCTTAAGTTTCATTTACAAAATATTTTTTAGTTTAGTACGAAACTTAAAATTATTTCTAATCAATTGCTTTGTTGATGAACATTAACTGAATTAGTAATTTATTTTTCGAAAAAAAATTATTTAATAAGCAGAGGTAACAATGCGTAAGAAAGTAATTGCGGGCAACTGGAAAATGAACAAAGACCTTAACGAATCACAAAGTCTGGTATCGGGAATAATAAGCGGACTCGGTAACGATGACAAGTGCGATGTAATTGTTTGTCCACCCTTCACATCTTTAAGCGAGGTTCATTCGCTTATAAAAGATACTCCTGTAAAACTCGGCGCACAAAATATGTACTTCGAAGACAGCGGTGCTTTTACGGGTGAGATTTCACCTTTAATGTTAAAGTCGGTTGGGTGTGAGTATGTAATACTCGGTCATTCCGAAAGAAGAAACATTTTCGGTGAAACGGATGAAGTTATTAATAAGAAAACTAAAAAAGCGTTGGAGAAAGAGCTGAAAGTTATTTTCTGTATCGGAGAATCGCTTGCACAAAGGGAAGACGGAGTTACAAACGATGTGGTTAAGAATCAGATTATTAATGGATTGGATGGAATTTCTGCCGATGATATGAAAAACATCATCATTGCCTACGAGCCGATTTGGGCAATCGGTACGGGTAAAACTGCCAGCCCCGAACAGGCGCAGGAAGTGCACTCGTTTATCCGCGGTTTGATTTCGGAAAAGTTTTCTTCGGAAACAGCCGAAAATCTGATTATTCAGTACGGCGGAAGCGTAAAGCCGGATAATGCGTCATCGCTTTTATCGCAGCCCGATATAGACGGCGCACTTGTTGGCGGTGCATGCCTTAAAGCAGATTCGTTTTTGAGCATTATTGCATCAGCTTAACTTACTGTAATCAAAAGGATTAGGGAGATATCGGCGGCAGCTCAAAATATCAAAAATCAGGCGTTTTACATTGATTTCGCCTCATTTCGTTAGTATATTTATAAGTTTTTATTATTAAACTTAGGATTACCGTACCGGATGGGATTTCGCAGAAATATTTTTCTCATTTTTGTTCTCTCTTTTTTAGTTGTCAGCAGTTTTACCGAGGCACAGGTTGTTTTCAGAGAGCTTCCGGATTATAAGCCCCTTTTATCCGATCACTCTTTCTTCGGAATAACACAAACAAGATCAGTCATTCCTCTTAACGGTGAATGGAGTGTTTATCCTGCCGGCGAAGATCCTTCAAACAAGGTGAATGTAAAAGTTCCTTCGGTGTTTGAGGGCGAAGGTGAATTGATTTTCGAAAAACAGTTTACACTTACCCGTGATGATTTGCTGAAAAATTCATTCGAGCTGGTATTTTTAGGATTAAATTACAGAGCCGATATTTCGGTTAATAACATAATGATTTTCCGGCATGCCGGCGGTGAGTTCCCTTTCCAGATTGATCTTTCCCGCGATATACTTAAAGATGATTCGGTTAATGTGATTACGGTCAGATTGTTTTACAAACTGGATTCGAAAAACACCATCCCGCTAAAGCAAAGATTTTTATTCCCCAAAAATTTCGGCGGGCTTATACACGATGTTTACATTTACTCAAAGCCGAACATAAATATTTCGAATCTCGATGTTGAAACCAGGCTTGATTTTAAGAAGAACGAAGCATCGATTCATCTGCTGTCTTCCGTTGTTAATCAGGAATATCCAACCGAAGAAGAAGTCGCACCCGATTCGCAAAACCTTTCGCTTACAATTTTCCTGACGGATGCTCAGGGTAATGTAGTATATGCTTCGGAGCCGGTTGACTTTGAATTGATGCGCAATAAGGAAAAAACTCTCGATTATACAATAAAACTTAAAGAACCGGTAATCTGGTCCCCCGATAATCCACAATCGTACGAAATAAAACTTGAGTTGAGCAGGAACGGAGCAATGCTTGATGTAATGGAGCGCTCGCTTGCTTTGTACTCAATTACATCGACGGACAAAAACTTACTGCTTAACGGCAAACCGTTTAAACTCAAGGGCGTTACATATTTGCCTGAGTTTTTAACATACGGCGACCTGATGAATTACGATCAGTTTGAAGCCGATATCAAACTGATTAAACAAGTTGGCTTTAATGCTGTGCGGATTGCAAAGATGGTTCCGCATCCTTATGTTCTAAAATTGTGCGAAAAATACGGTCTGCTTGCTTTTATAGAATTACCGATTGCGATGATACCGGAAAACTTAAGCCAGGATCAGAACTTTGCAATAAGGAGCAAATATTTTCTTTCGAGTTACATTCACGGATATAAAAAATATTCTTCTGTAGCGGCAATAGGGTTGGGCGGAACTTTTCTGAACTCGATCGATTCTCACAGGGCGCTGCTTACCAACCTTGCTGCATATGTTAAAGAAAATTCCGATTGGATTACATACGCTTCTTTCGGAGATTTTGATTTGCAGAAGATTGATAACCTCGACCTTTACGGAATAGAATTGGTGAACGAACTTCCCACCGACCATCTGAATGAGTTTAACAGCGCGAAAGAAAAACTGGGCAGCGGAAGGTTATTTATTTCGGAAGCCACTTATACGGTTAATATCGGCAGCACCGACGGTTATGTAAATAAATATTCTTACGAAGCGCAGGCAAAGTACTTTTCAGACTTAATAGATTTTTGTAACGAAAATCCTTTTGCCGGTTATTTCATTAATACAATGTTCGATATACGTGGAGATTATTCATCTTTACTTTCCGGATATAACAAAGACAACATTTACAACATCGGGCTTGCAGGCGAGGAACGCTCTACAAGCCGGCTCGGGTTCAATGTGGTATCATCCAAACTCAACCAGGCAGAAAGAGTAACAATACCAATCGGAAGTCCGAAAGACGATGCACCGATGGTGTTTATATTATTCGGACTTATACTTGCAGTTTTAATGGGAGTGCTGGTTAACTCGGGAAGAAAGTTCAGGGAAGATGCATCGCGTGCGCTGCTGCGCCCGTATAATTTTTATGCCGATGTTCGTGACCAGCGGATTATGTCGGCTTATCACACAACGTTTTTAGCATTTATAATTGTTGCGGTTATTGCTTTGGTTCTAAGTAACATTTTATTCTTTTTGCGAACCGATATTGTTTTTGAAAAGCTCCTCATCTCTTTCGGCAGCCCGCTGCTTATTAAAATAATAAACTACCTGTGCTGGTTTCCGTTCAATTCAATCGTTTGGCTGTTGATAGTAGGAGTTCTGGCGATATTGTTACATACACTGATTATCAAAACGGCATCACTTTTTATTAAAACCAAAGTTTACTTATCGAGCATTTACTTTATGGTTATATGGGCAATGCTGCCGCTTGTGTTTTTAATTCCTCTCGGTATAGTATTATACAGAGTATTGATTGCGGACGTTGTAAATGTTTATATTTACCTGTTGTTGATTATATTCGGATTTTGGGTTTTACACAGAATGCTAAAAGGCATATACGTGTTGTTCGATGCGACACCCGGTAGTGTATATTTTTATAGTACGCTCTTCCTGTTGTTATTAGTCGGCGGTATAATGTTCTATTTCGAAATTAAGCATTCAACAATACAGTATATATTATTTACACTTAAACAATATAATATAATATAGGCATAGAGAAATTTGTATTTATCGAAATTAGAAATATTCGGCTTTAAGTCTTTTGCTCAAAAGACCGAAATAAAATTTAACGAAGGCATTACTGCAATCGTTGGTCCCAACGGGTGCGGCAAAACAAATATAGTTGATGCAATACGATGGTGTCTTGGCGAACAGCGCAGCAATCTTTTGCGCAGCGATAAGATGGAGAACGTAATCTTTAACGGCACCCAAAGCAAAAAGCCGATGGGTATGGCTGAAGTTTCACTTACAATTGTAAACACAAAAGGCATACTTCCAACCGAATACACCGATGTAACTATTACGCGGCGTATTTTCCGTTCCGGCGAAAGCGAATATCTGTTAAATAAGAACTTATGCCGCTTAAAAGATATCACGAATCTTTTTATGGATACCGGTATCGGTGCCAATGCTTATTCGGTGATTGAGCTGAAAATGATTGAGACGATACTGAACAACAAAACCGATGAACGCCGTGTGATGTTTGAAGAAGCTGCCGGTGTTAAAAAGTATAAACACCGCAGAAGATTGGCACTGCGGAAGCTGGAAGAAGTTAAATCCGATTTGATGAGAGTGAACGATATCATTTCGGAAGTTCAGAAGAAAGTAAACTCACTCGAAAGACAGGCAAAGAAAGCCGACAGGTATAACAACTTAACCGCACGATTAAGAGAACTTGAACTCGATTTATCCGAAAGGGAGCTTGCTCTTTTTAACAGGCAGGTAAAGGAAATTAATGCCGGTAAAGAAGATAACCTGCAAAAGAAAACCGAAGTTGAAAGCAGTATCAACAGAATTGCCGATGAGTTGACTGAGCTTAAAAGTTCTCTTGTTGAGTTCGAAAACCTGCTTAGTGAAAAGCGGCAGGAAATATCGGCGCAGCGGGAGAGAATTTATTCTATTCAAAATTCCGTTTCCGTTTCAAACGAACGAAAGAACTCGCTTTCCGGCAATATCAATTCTTACACTAACGAGCTTGCCGAATTGAAAGACAGGTTGACCGATTCGTATAATCTTATAAAGCAAAGCCAGGAAGAGATTAGAAAGATAACGGAAGAAATTGAGGTTAAAGAAGCTCAGAAAAGAGAACTGACCGAAAAAGTTGAGCGGTTTAAAGTTGAATTGGAAGAAAGGCGTGCTGAGTTAAAGTCGAAATCGGATAAAGTTATTGAGAAGCTTAAAGTAATTACGAACAAAGAGAACGAGCTATCGAATCTTGAAAAAGCGCTGCAAAGCAAAAACGATTCTATAAATCAATTGAATCAGAAGATACAGGATCTAACGAACAACGTTGCAAAGACCGTCGGTTACATTGAAGAGCTTAACAACGAAAAGCAAAATGTTTCTGAAAAGCTGAAAGAATCGGAAGCAACTTACACTCGCAAGCAAAAAGAAAAAGAAGAGTTGGAGAAACAGCTCGATGAGTTGAAGTCGGATGAACTTGAGCTGCGCGGTGTGCTAAACGGATTGCGGGATAAAGTTATATTCGTCCAGAATCTTGTCGATAACCTTGAAGGATTTTCGAAAGGAGCGAAGGCGCTAATTGAAAACACCGGTTGGAGTGAACACGAAGCCGCACTGCTTGCCGACGTAGGCACATCGAAACCTGATTACCGCATTGCAGTTGAAGCCGCATTGAAGAATAATCTTAACAACATACTTATCGAGTCGCTCGATGATTTGAAAAAAGGAATCGCATACCTTAAAAACAATGAGGTCGGCAAAGCTTCGTTCTATCTTTTGAACAACGGGCATAACAATAATTCCGGTTTTATCGGCAAACTTCAAAACTGGAAACGCAAAAGACGAATCAAAAAGATTAACGCCGTAGAAAATGTTCTCGGACCGGTGTTGGATTTTGTTGAGACCGAAGGCAAGTGGAAACCTTACTTCGAAAAACTTTTAATGAATGCGGTGCTTGTGGAAGATTTGGATACGGCTTTTCGTCTTTCGCAAAAATATCCTGAGTTTTCTTTTGCAACAATCGAAGGCGATTACATCGACAGCTCTGGCATTATAGAAGCCGGCTCGGTTCCGCGTGTCGACGATTCAATCTTCGGCAGAAAACAATTACTTGAAGAGTTGAAAAATGAAATTCCGGAAAGAGAAAAAGAACTTGCAGAAGTTGAAAATAAAATAAAAGAAGTCGAAGATAAAATTAATAGCATCGACCTGAAAGTGCTTT
This sequence comes from Bacteroidota bacterium, assembly GCA_024278655.1. GTDB lineage: Bacteria > Bacteroidota > Ignavibacteria > Ignavibacteriales > Ignavibacteriaceae > BMS3ABIN03. Next base: position 6,503 of record JAJRSV010000398.1, read on the forward strand.
CGGAACAGGGCAGACTTTTGGTTAACGACCTTGCAAACATTGAAAAGCAAATCGCACAGTTCGAGTTCGAAAAGAAGAAAGCGAACGATGAGATTGAAACAATTCATAACGAAATTCATACGCTTGCTTCGGATGCCAACGAAATTGATAACCAGAGAATAAAAGCTGCCGATGAACTGAACGCACTGAAAGCGGATAAAGAAAAGTCGGATGAAGAGCTTAAAGAATTAGAGAATTCGTTTGCGGAAATCGAAAAAGAATACAACCGGATTACCGAAGCTTTCAACAACGAAAACCTTCAGTTGGAACGGCTCAACGGAGAGAAAAGGAACCTGTTTAATAAAATTGAGCAGACTGAAAAAAGCATAGAAGTGCTGAAGGAAACCATAACAAAAAGAATTGACGAAATAAAAACTTCGAAAGAAGAGATTGAAACTATTGATAGTGAAATTGAAGAAAAGCTGAGAGAACTTGATGAATTAAAACAGGTTCAGCAGAAGCTTGAAGCCGAAAAGAACGAGATTGAAGAAAAGCACGGCAAACTTCGTTCGGAAATAAACCTGCTTGAAGAAAAGCAAAACAATTTAAGAAAGCAGCGCGAGTTAATTTCGGATGAACTTCATTCAGCCGATATTAAGCTGAACGAACTGAAAATGAAAGTCGAAAGTCTGAAAGAACACATTCAGGAAAATTATTCGCTCAATCTTGAGCTGAAGGAATTTGATGACCTTGACGAGTTTAACTTTGCGGAACGAAGAGAAGAAGTAATGACGCTGAAGCAGCGCATTAAAAATCTCGGACCGATTAACTTACTTGCTTACTCCGAATTCGAGGAAGAAAGACAGCGGCTTGAATTTTTAACGAAGCAGAGAGACGACCTGCACGAATCGGAAAAAGATATTGCAAAAACCATTGAAGAAATAAATACAACAGCACAGGAAAAATTCCTGGATACGTTTGAAAAAATCCGCGGACACTTTGTGGAAATTTTCAGGAGCTTGTTTAATCCGGGTGACGAGGCAGATTTACGATTGGAAGAGAGCACCGATCCGCTTGAAGCGAAAATAGAAATAATTGCAAAACCAAAAGGTAAGCGCCCGACTACAATAGAATCGCTTTCGGGCGGCGAAAAAACATTAACGGCAATCGCATTGCTGTTTGCAATCTATTTGGTTAAACCGAGTCCCTTCTGTATTCTTGATGAGATAGATGCGCCGCTTGACGATGCTAACATCGACAGGTTTACGAAACTGCTGCACGACTTCAGTACCGACACACAGTTTATCGTAGTTACTCATAATAAAAGAACTATGGAAGCTGCGCAAACTATGTACGGCGTTACAATGCAGGAGGAAGGTATTTCGAAACTTGTAAGCGTTATGTTTAACGAAGATTTCGACTTCGCTGCTCAAGCGTAAGAAACAGCCGTTCAATATATGCTTAAATGTTTTAACAGAAATTTCTTATCGGCTTCTATATTCATCGTAATTACTGCCACACCGAATTTATTTGCTCAATGGGTTAATAATCCAAATGAAAATGTGATTGTGGTAACGAACATTTTTGATGCTGAAAATTTATCGGCGGTTGAAGATGGAAACGGCGGTGCTTTTGTGGTTTGGGAAGACACAAAAGAAGCGGTTAACAAAATTTATTTTTCTCACTTCAACGCCGATGGAAAGATAAGTTTAAGAGCGGACGGAAAAAGAGTTTCGGTTGCCGGTGGTCCGCAGACAAGTTCAAAAATAATTTACGGTGGCGACGGAACTGCTGTTATTTTGTGGCGCGGTATTGTTAACAGCGGCAAGAACGAAATCTTTATTCAGAAAGCAGCATCTAACGGCACGCTGTTGTGGAGCGAAAGAGGATTGCAGATAACGGACAGTCAGGATGAAGTAAACGACTTTTCGATTGACGTAACCGACAGTGCCGATGTACTCGTAACATACATTGCCAAAGAGAAGGAACTGACAGGCGATTATAAAGTGATGTTTAAGCAAATAAGTGCAAACGGAATAACAGATACGAATGAAGTTATATTGCACAAATCGAATAACAGGTTGGGAATTACATCCGTTTGTTACGATAATGAAAACGGTGCGTTTGTTTACTGGCTCGAAAACAAAGAAGGCAAAGCGGTATTGATGCAGCAGCATATTAGTTTGAATGATTTATCGATTAATGATAAACCGTTACTGGTTTCGGATGCGGAAAAATCAGTTGCTAATTATTCTGTAAGTTCATTCGGTTTGAGCACTGCTTATGTTTGCTGGAAATATGAAAAAGAAGAAAACGTTCTTCATCAGTCGCTGATAACAGATATGAATGAGTTGTTGTGGAAATCGAATCCGAAGATAGTTGAAAAGGAGAATTACTCGATTAACGATTTAAAA